>CAZRKV010000143.1:0-7111 GCA_964600305.1 uncultured Nocardioides sp.
TGGGTCTTATCCGTGCGATGGAGAAGTTCGACTACGCCAAGGGCTACAAGTTCTCCACCTACGCGACCTGGTGGGTCCGCCAGGCGATCACCCGCGGGATCGCCCAGCAGGCCCGCGTCGTACGCCTCCCCGTGCACGTCGTCGAGGAGCTCAACCAGGTCAGTGGCGCCCGCCGCACCCTCGAGCGCCAGCTCGGCCGCGAGCCGGAGCCCGAGGAGATCGCCGAGGAGCTCGGCCTGGACCTCGACCGGGTGCTGGACCTGATGGCGTGGGGCCGCGAGCACGTCAGCCTGGACACCCCGATCGACGAGGACGGGGACACCTCGCTGGGTGACCTGATGGCCCAGGAGTCCTCCCCCGGCCCGGACATGACCGTGCTGGACGTGGAGTCCCGGGAGCGGCTCAACACGCTGGTCTCGCGGCTCGACGACCGTGCGGCCGACATCATCCGCTCCCGCTACGGCCTGACCGACGGCCGCCAGCACAAGCTGGCCGACATCGGCGCCAAGCACGGCATCTCGGCCGAGCGCGTGCGCCAGCTCGAGCGCGAGGCACTGCAGAAGCTGCGCGGCTTCGCCGATCCCGATCTTGCCGCCTGAAGTCCCTTCCCTCCCCGGGGCCTCAGGTGGTGAGCTCCTCGAAGACCTCCGTCACCCGGTGACGGAGGTCTTCGAGCGTCCCGGTGTTCTCCACCACGTGGGTCGCGACGGCCAACCGCTCCTCGCGGGTGGCCTGCGCGGCGATCCGGGCCTCGGCGTCCTCCCGGGTCCAGCCGCGGTCCTCGACCATCCGCGCCACCTGCAGCTCGGTGGGCGTGTCCACGACCACGACGGCGTCGAAGGTGTCGGCCCGACCTGACTCGGCCAGCAGCGGGATGTCGTGCACCACGAGGTCGTCGGGTCCGGCGGCCGCCTCCAGCTCGACGGTGCGCTCGTGGACGAGCGGGTGGATGATCCGCTCCAGCCGCCGGCGCGCGCCCTCGTCGGCGAAGACCAGCGACCCCATCGCCGGCCGGTCCAGGTCCCCCTCGGGCGTGAGCACGTGCTCCCCGAACTCCTCGACGACGGCGGCCAGGCCGGGAGTCCCGCGCGCGACCACCTCCCGCGCCAGCAGGTCCGCATCGATCACCACGGCGCCGAGCCCGGACAGCATCGCTGCCACCGTGCTCTTGCCCGACGCGACGCCACCGGTCAGTCCCACGCGCTTGCCCATGGCCGGATTGTCCCAGCGTCGGTGCCGGGCCACCCGACCGCCCTCGCGGGAGGGTCACTCCTCGGGCGGCACCAGCGCGATCACCGTCGCGTCGCCCGCCGGGACCCGGGTGTCGGCGGTCGCGACGGTGACCCCCTGGTCGCCGAGGACGAACATGAGGACCGCGTCGTCGCCGTACCGCTCGCGGAAGTCGCGCATGGTCCAGCTCGACGAGAGGCTGGTCCGCTTGATCGTCCATCCCCGGTCGACCAGGTCGTCGAGCTCGGTGTGGGTCCGGCCGGGCTGGAAGGCGGTGCGCGCCGACAGGTGCGGGGCGATGGTGCGCCGGGCCTGCTCGGGGTCGGCCGGGTCGCCGTCGCGACGGAGCTGGAAGACGTTGGCCCGACCCAGCACGTGGGCGAACTCACGGGCCGCCGTCGCGTTCACCTCGTCGTCGGCCGTCGAGGCGATCAGGCTCTTGATGCCGGCGAGGTCCATGTCCTTGACGGCGTAGTCGCTGAGGATGTTGGCGGTCTCGGTGCGCAGCCCGGCCATCCGGGCGTTGGTGAGCTTGGCGTACTCCCGGGAGACCACCAGCACGGGGACGCGGGACTCCTCGAGGGCCTTGGCCGCAGCGACCACCCACCGCTGGCCCCCCACGAAGAGGACTCCTTGCGGGGAGGTCGTCGCCAGGCCCAGCCGCTCGGCGAGGCGCCCCACCCCGAGGCCGTAGACGGCCACCGTGATCACGATGACCAGGAAGACCAGGGGCACCATGTCGGTGGCCTGGTCGGCCAGGCGGGCGAGCTCCACGGCCGAGCGGTCGAGCTCCTCGGCCGCCTCGCCGTCGGCAGCAGCGGCCTCGGCACGGCGCACCTCCGCCACGTGGGCCAGCTCCAGGCCGAAGATGCTGATCACCGCGGCGGCCACGATGCCGCGAGGGGCCATCCCGGCCAGCAGGCTGCGCTCCTCGCGCGTGGCCTTGGTGCCCCACAGGCCGAGCAGGACGCTGACCGGGCGGACGACCACGATCAGGAGGAGCACGAAGGCGATCGCGCGGGGCGCCACGTCGACGATCTGGTCGGGGCTGACCCGGCCGGCCAGGATCAGGAACAGCACGCCGACCAGCAGCACCTGCAGGTGCTCCTTGAACTCCGAGACGTGCCCGAGGTGGAGGTGGCGCTGGTTGCCCAGGTAGACGCCCATCACGGTCACCGTGAGCAGTCCGCTCTCGGTCTGGATGCCGTTGGACACCACCAGGGCGCCGATCGCGGCCGCGAGGAAGGCCACCCCGTGCAGGAAGTCCGGGATCGCGTGCCGCGCCACCAGCTGCCCCATGACCCACGCGAGCCCGATGCCGATCCCGAAGCCGACCAGGATGGTGGTGCCGAGCGCGGTGAGGACGTTGAGCCACGCCTCGTCGCCGCCGACCGCGACGATGGCCTGGAAGACGAGGACCGCGAGCACCGCCCCGATCGGATCGACCACGATGCCCTCCCATCGCAGCAGGGAGGAGAGGCGCCGGGTGGGGCGCAGGGTGCGCAGGATCGGCGCGATCACGGTCGGCCCGGTGACGACGAGGACGGCGCCCACCAGCAGGGCCACCTCGAGGTCGAACCCGATCAGCCAGGCCGCGCCGGTGGTGAGGGCCCAGGCGATGAGGACGGTGACCGTGCACAGCCGCAGCACGGGGCGGCCCAGGTCCGTGACGTCGCGGAACCGCAGCGACAGGCTGCCCTCGAACAGGATGATCCCCACGGCCAGGGTCACCCCGCCGAAGAGCAGGTCCCGGCCGAGCACCTGGTCCGGCGAGACCAGCTGGCCCAGGCCGAACCCGACCACCAGCAGCAGCAGGATCGAGGGCAGGCCGACCTGCCACGCCAGCCACTGGCACAGCACCGACACCACCATGATGAGGGCGAGGTACGGCGCCGCCTCGAGGCCGGCGAGCCCGTCGGGGAGCGCGCCCAGGAAGTCCAACACGGTGTTAGAGCGTGACAGCATTCCCGGTCGCGTGCACGCCCGGCCGCGGGTGGGTTCGCTCACCCGGGTGGCAGCATGGGGCGGCGTGACTGGTGACCTGCCCGCCCTCGCGTCCGGTGACCGCGTGGCCCTCCTCGTCCCCGGCTCGGCGAGGTACGTCGCGGTGGTGGTCGGCCTGCTCGCCCGGGGCATCGTCCCCGTCCCCATGGACCCTCGGCTGACCCCCCACGAGCGGGAGCGGATCCTGGCCGGCCTGGACCCGGCGCTGGTGGCCACCACGGACGAGGACGTGGCCGCGCTGGCCGCGGCGTACGCCCCCGCCGACGCCTCGCGGGTGCTGCCGCTGGCCCGGCCGATGCACGTGACCAGCGGGACCACCGGCGTCCCCAAGGGCGTGTGGTCGGGGGTGCTCGAACCCGAGGCCGCCACCGCGCTGGTCGAGGAGGAGCGCGACCTGTGGGGCTTCCGGGCCGACGACGTCAACCTCGTGGTGAGCCCGCTGTACCACTCCGCACCGCTGCGCTTCGCGATGGGCACGGTGCTCGCGGGCGGCCGGGTGGCCGGCTTCGCGGACGACGGCTCCCAGCCGGGGTTCGACGTGGAGCACCTGACCCGGGTGATCGAGCGCGAACGGCCGACGACGATGTTCTGCGTGCCCGCGCACCTGCAGCGGCTGTTCGCGCACTGGGACGAGGCGGGGTGGCCGGACCTGGGCTGCTTCCGGCTGGTCGCCCACGCGGGCGCGCCCTGCCCGCCCGCGGTCAAGCACCGGCTGATCGAGGCCTTCCCGGACGGCTCGACCTGGGAGTTCTACGGCTCCACCGAGGGTCAGTTCACCGCCTGTCCCAGCGCGGAGTGGCTGGAGCGGCCCGGCACCGTGGGGCGGGCCCGCGCCGGCCGCCGGGTGAGCCTGGACGCACGCGGGCAGGTGTGGTCGGTGGTGCCCGAGCACGCCCGGTTCAGCTACTTCGGCGACCCGGAGAAGACGGCCGCCGCCTGGACGGACACCCCGGAGGGGCCGGCGTTCACCGTCGGCGACCTGGGGCGACTGGACGAGGACGGCTACCTGTGGCTGGACGGGCGCCGCGAGGACCTGATCATCTCCGGCGGCGTGAACGTCTACCCGACCGAGGTCGAGCACGTGCTCGCCGAGCACCCCGGCGTCGAGGACATCGCCGTGTACGGCGTCGCCGACGACCGGTGGGGCCAGCGGGTGTGCGCCGCGGTGGTGGGATCGGTCCGTGCCGAGGACCTCGCGAGGTTCGCGCGCGAGCGGCTCTCCCCGCCGAAGCGGCCCAAGCAGTACCAGTTCCTGCCCGAGCTCCCCCGCACGCTCACGGGGAAGGTGCGCCGCACCGAGCTCGCCGGGGAGGGTTAGCGGCGTCCCAGCGCCAGCATCCAGCCGCCCGCGACCCCGATGGCAGCCAGCACCACCAGGTAGCCCACGGCCGGAGCGCCCGGCCACGCCAGGTCGTCGCCGTGCCGCAGCAGGGCCACGACCTGCAGCCCCACGAAGGTGACCGCAGTCAGGCCGAGGGGGCGGACGGTGTCCGCGTCTCCACGCCACCGCGCCTGAGCCGCCGCCCACCCCAGGCCGACCAACCAGGCGCCGACCGCCCGGCCGGTGAGTGCGGTGAGTGGCCACGGCCACAGCTCGGCGGCCCGGACGGGCACCGCCAGCAACGCGAGGCCGACCCCCAGCAGGACGACGGCCAGGCCCGCCAGCAGCATCCGCAGCACCCGGGGCAATCCGGCACCGACCGCCGTCCAGGACCCGGACGAGCGGTCTTCCATCCGGGCCTGGAGACCACGGGCGAGGAGCATCGCGATCGGCACCCCGGCGTAGATGGCCAACCAGCCCCAGGTGACGACGCGGGCGCTGAGCGGGTGCCCCGCGGCGAGGTGGAAGCGGTCGAGGTGGAGCAGGGTCACCCCGAGGGTCAGGGTCGTGAAGACGAACACCGGCCAGACCGCCATCCGGGCGCGCTCCCAACCGGCCGCGCGGGCCCCCGCCAGCTCCAGCACGGCACTGGACCAGTACGCCGCCCCGAGGAAGACGGCCGTCATCGGCGGGGCGACCGTCCAGGCGAACCAGTCGGCCGTGCGCAGCGGGAAGACGAACAGCTGGAGACCCGCGAGGAAGACCAGGAGTGCTGCCACGCGGAGCAGCACCCGCATCGACGGCACCAGCCGCCGGTCCTCACTCGACGAGGGCACGGTCGACCGGCTCCTCGGGGGCGGGTCGGTCACGCTCGGCCAGGTAGCCGTGCAGCAGCGAGATGACGGTGGCCCCGTCGCCGACCGCCGTCGCCACCCGCTTGACCGAGCCGGCACGAACGTCGCCGATGGCGAACACGCCCGGCGTGCTGGTCTCCAGCGACAACGGCGCACGCCCGGTGGGCAGCGTCCCGGTCTGCGTCGCCCACGTGCCGCCGGTGCGCAGGAAGCCTCCGGAGTCACGGTGGACCGACCCAGGCAGCCACCCGGTCCGCGGCACCGACCCGATCAGCACGAACAGGCCGGTGGTCTCGACCTCCTCGACACCCGTGTCCGGGTCGGCACCGGTCGGTGCGACCTCGATGGCCCTCAGGCAGCCGTTGCTCGACTGGCCACCGACCACCGAGGTGCCGTACCGGATGGTCACGTTCCTCGTCGCACCGAGCTGGGCGACGAGGTAGTCGGACATGCTCTCGACCAGGGTGGGCCCTCGCACCAGCAGCGTCACCTGCCTGGCGTACCTCGCCAGGTGGAGCGCGGCCTGTCCGGCGGAGTTGCCGCCGCCCACCACGCAGACGTGCTGATCCGTCATCGACGGCGCCTCGGTGACCGCGGCGCCGTAGAAGACGCCGCGCCCGATCATCTCCTCCAGCTCCGGCACCCCGAGGCGGCGGTAGTCGACGCCGGTCGCCACCACCACGGTGCGGCTGCGCACCACGTTGCCGTCGGAGGTCGCCACCGTGCGCAGGTCTCCCTCGACACCGAGGTTCACGGCCTCCCGCATGACGAGGAACTCGGTGCCGAACGTCCACGCCTGGTGGAAGCACTGGAAGGCCAGGTGGGCCCCGCTCACCCCGCGGGAGAACCCCGGGTAGTTGCGGATCAGCGAGCTGGTCCCCGCCTGGCCTCCCATCGCCTGCTGCTCGACCAGCACCGTGGCGAGCCCCTCGGACGAGGCGTACACCGCCGCCGCGAGCCCGGCAGGCCCCCCACCCACGATCGCCGCGTCGAAGACCTGGTCGTCCGGCAGCGGGCGGGTCAGGCCGAACGCCTCGGCGATCTCCAGATCCGTCGGGTTGACCAGGGTGGTCGGCGGCGAGGTGAACTGCAGCACCACGACGGGGAGCTGGGGGTCGGAGAGGTCCAGGCCCTCCAGCATCCGTCGCGTCGCGTCCGTGCCGACCTGGTGGAACCCCACCGGGATGTGGTTGCGGGCGAAGGAGTCGCGCAGCGAGTGGGTCCGTTCGTCGCGTTGCTCCCCGATCACGCGGACCGCCTCGAAGCCGGTGCCCCGAGCCAGGTGCCAGTCGTCGAGGGTGTCGGTGATCGCGCCGTGGAACTCCTCGTCCCGAAGGCGCTCGGGCCGCAGCAGGACCAGGTCCGCGTGCCCCCGGCCCACGGCCCGGAACACGGCCGGCGCACTGGAGAAGTCACCCCACACGACGACCACGCCCCGCTTGGCGGCCGGGTGGGGGACGTACGCGCGCCGCAGGAAGTCCAGCCCGCCCCGGTCGGCCGGCCCGTAGCACCCCAGCACGAGAGCGACCGGACGCCCCCAACGTCGTAGGCCCTCGAGCACCGCCCTGGCGTGGGCGTGGTCGGCACAGACCACGACCTCGTAGTCCGCGCCGTAGCGCCGTCGCAGCTCCGCGCCCAGGATGTCCCCTGAGACCGGGTCGCTGGTCGCGAGCAGCACCACCGGGACGTCGTGCTCCATGGG
>CAZRKV010000144.1:0-7108 GCA_964600305.1 uncultured Nocardioides sp.
GAAGCTGCAGGGCCCGAACCGGGACCTGCTGCGCGCGGGGTGCGCGGCCACGGACCGGCCGGTGGTGGCCTCCGGCGGGATCACCGAGCTGGCCGACCTCGAGGCGCTCCAGCAGCTGGTGCCCGAGGGCGTCGAGGGGGCGATCATCGGGACCGCGCTGTACGAGGGCCGGTTCACCCTGGAGGAGGCGCTGGCCCTGACCCGGTCGGGCGGCCCCGGGACCGGGGGTGCCGCGTGACCCTGGCCGTGCGCGTGATCCCCTGCCTGGACGTCGACGCCGGACGGGTGGTGAAGGGGATCAACTTCACAGACCTGCGCGACGCCGGCGACCCCGTCGAGCTCGCCCGCACCTACGACCGCGAGGGCGCCGACGAGCTCACCGTCCTCGACATCGCCGCCTCCCACCAGGGGCGCGCGACCACGATGGAGATCGTGGCCCGCACCGCCGAGGAGGTGTTCATCCCGCTGACCGTCGGTGGCGGGATCGGCAGCGTCGAGGACGTGGACCGGCTGCTGCGGGCGGGCGCGGACAAGGTCTCCATCAACACCGCCGCGATCCGGCGCCCCGAGCTGGTGGCCGAGGTGGCCGAGAAGTTCGGCAGCCAGGTGCTGGTGCTGTCGGTCGACGCCCGGCGGGTGCAGGGCGCGCAGCGCACGGACTCCGGCTTCGAGGTCACCACGCACGGCGGTCGCCGCTCGGCGGGTCTCGACGCGGTCGAGTGGGCCGCCCGGGCGGCCGACCTCGGGGTGGGGGAGGTGCTGCTGAACTCGATGGACGCCGACGGCACCCAGGACGGCTTCGACCTCGAGCTGCTGGAGGCGGTGCGCCGCGAGGTCGACGTACCCGTCGTCGCCAGCGGCGGGGCCGGACGGCTCGAGCACTTCCCGCCCGCGGTCGATGCCGGGGCCGACGCGGTGCTGGCCGCCACCGTCTTCCACTTCGGGACCCTGCGCATCGGGGACGTCAAGCGGACCCTCGCCGACGCGGGGCACCCCGTCCGCTGACCAGGCAGGCTTCCTCAGAAGCCGCGCGGGGCGTGCTCCAGGCGGCGTACGGCCTCGTCGGGGCCGCCGAGGTCGAGCCCGGCCACCTGGTCGCGGCCGAAGCAGTAGAGCAGCAGCTCGGACGGGAGTCCGCGGGCGACCACCGTGTCGGCGGCCCCGGTGTCCTCGCCGGGACCCCGCAGGGTGCGCCGGACCCCGGTGCGCGCGTCCTCCACGACCAGGGGCACCGCGGCTCCGGCGACCAGGCCGCGGCCCAGGAGCGCCAGCCGGCGCCACAGCAGGTCCTCGTCGGCGTCGGCGAGCGTCCGCGGCTCCCAGCCCGGTTGGGCCCGGCGGAGGTCCTCGTGGTGGACGAAGAACTCCACCGCGTTGGCCAGCCGGTCCAGGGGCGGGACCGCCGCCCAGGTGAACCGGGGTCGCCGCAGCTGGTCGACGAGCAGCGGCAGGTCGGCGCGGGCGACGTGCTCACTGACCCGGTCGGTGAGGCCGGACAGCGCCGGCACCACGATGCCGGGGGCACCGACGAGGCTGCGCTCGCGCACCAGCAGGTGGACCACGAGGTCCTTGACCGTCCACCCCCCGCACAGGGTGGGGGCGTCCGGACCCAGGGCCAGGGCCAGGTCGCACAGCTGGTCGCGCTCGGTGCGGGCGAAGGAGGTCATGCCCCGCAGAATACGGTTGGGGCGGATCCTGTCCGGGGAGGAGGTGGCCGGTGGGCGATCAGGGCACGGACGCGATCGGGGGCGCCCGCACCCGGGCGACCACGCTGCGCGAGGGGTTCCGGGTCCTCGGCGTCGCCATCCGTCGTGAACCGCGCGTCTTCGCCCTCGCGACCGTGGGCAGCCTGCTCTTCGGGGCGCTCACCGTCGCCGACGCCTGGGTCCTGGGCTGGGCCACCGACGAGGTGGTGCTCCCCGCCCTCGACACCGGGCAGGCCGATCCCCGCCTGCTGTGGGTGGTGCTGGCGCTCTTCCTCGGCGTCTCCCTGGTGCGGGCGGCGGCCATCGTCGCCCGGCGGATCGGCGCGGGCATCATGCAGTTCCGCATGCAGGCCCACGATCGCCGGGCCCTGAGCCGGCAGTACCTCTCCCTGCCGATGGAGTGGCACCACCGGCACCCGACCGGGCAGCTGCTGTCCAACGCCAACGCCGACGTGGAGGCCGCCTGGTTCACCATCGCCCCGTTGCCGCTGGCCCTGGGGACGGTCGCGATGATGGTGATCGCGGTCGCACAGATGTTCGCCGCCGACGCCCTGCTCGCGCTCGTGGGCGTGCTGGTCTTCCCGCTGGTGATGGTGACCAACGTCGTGTACCAGCGGCGGGTGTCCCCGCTGATCGCGACGGTGCAGGGGCTGCGGGCCGAGCTGAGCGAGATCGCCCACGAGTCCTTCGACGGCGCCCTCGTGGTCAAGTCCCTGGGGCGCGAGGAGGCCGAGGCCGAGCGGTTCGCCGCCAAGGCCTGGCACCTGCGGGACATGGCGGTGCGGGCCGGGCGGATCCGGGCCGTCTTCGACCCGGTCCTGGCCGCCCTGCCCAACGTCGGCGTCCTCGTGGTGCTCGCCGTGGGGGTGGCCCGGGTGGTCGCCGGGGACGCGCAGCCCGGCGCGGTGGTGACGGTGGCCTACCTGCTGACCGTCGTAGCGTTCCCGATCCGCTCGGTCGGCTGGTTGCTCGGGGAGTTCCCCCGCAGCGTGGTCGGGTTCGAACGGGTGCGCACGGTCCTGGACGAGACCGCCGAGGTGGCGTACGGCGACCGCACCGTCCCCGACACGGGGAGGGGCGCCGCGCTCCGCGTGGACGAGGTCGGCTACTCCCACGACCCGGACCGGGCGCTGCTGCGCGGCGTCACGTTCACCGTCGAGCCGGGCCGGACCGTCGCGCTGGTGGGGGCCACCGCCTCCGGCAAGTCCACGCTGACCGACCTGCTCGCCCGGCTCGTCGACCCGGCCGAGGGACGGATCCTCCTCGACGGCACCGACCTGCGCGACCTCCGGCACGGCGCCCTCGCCGAGGCGATGGCGCTGGTGCCCCAGACCGCCTTCGTGTTCGACGACTCGGTGCGCGGCAACGTCGCGCTGGGGGCCGACGTCACTGACGCCGAGGTGTGGGAGGCGCTGCGGGTGGCCCAGGCGGACGGGTTCGTCGCCGCCCTCCCCGCCGGCCTCGACACGCCCCTGGGGGAGCGTGGCGCCTCCCTCTCCGGTGGCCAGCGCCAGCGCCTCGCCCTCGCCCGGGCCCTGGTACGCCGCCCCCGCCTGCTGGTCCTCGACGACGCCACCTCCGCGGTGGACCCGGAGGTGGAGGCCCGCATCCTCGCGGCGCTGCGCTCCGGGTCGACCGCGAGCGGCAGCACCCTCGTGGTGGTGGCCTACCGGAAGGCGACGATCGCCCTGGCCGACGAGGTGGTGCACCTCGCGGACGGTCGCGTCGCCGACCGCGGCACCCACGAGGAGCTGCTGGCCCGCAGTCCGGCCTACGCGCGGCTGGTCAACGCCTACGAGGCCCGCGAGGCCGTCGACGGGGCCGAGGAGGTGCGGCCGTGAGCACCGTGGTGGACGGCGGCCGGGAGCTCGGCGCGATCGAGACGATCCGCCGGGGCATCCGCCTCTCCCCGGAGATCACCGAGGGCTTCTGGGCGACCCTGGGCCTGGCCGTGCTGGCCACCGCCGGCCAGGTCATCGTGCCCGTCGCGGTGCAGCAGACCCTCGACCGTGGCCTGGGCGCCGAGGGTGGCCCCGACCTCGCCTACACGGTCTGGATGGGGCTGCTCTGCCTGGTGGGCATGGTGGTGACCGGCGGGGCGTCGTACCTGATGACGGCTCGGCTCTTCCACGTCGCCGAGTCCGGGCTGGCCACGCTGCGGACGAAGGCCTTCCGGCACGTCCACGACCTGCCGATGCTCACCCAGAGCACCGAGCGGCGGGGGGCGCTGGTCTCGCGGGTCACCAGCGACGTCGACCAGGTCAGCCAGTTCCTCGTCTTCGGTGGCATGGTCTTCATCGTCAGCGTCGGCCAGATGCTGGTCGCGACCGCCATCATGCTCGTCTACAGCTGGCAGCTCACCCTGGTGGTGTGGGCCTGCTTCGCGCCCCTGTTCGTCTCGCTGCGCTGGTTCCAGCAGCGCCTCGCGCACGCCTACGGCATCGTCCGCCACCAGATCGGGCTGCTGCTGTCCACCATCGCCGAACCGGTCGTGGGGGCCGCGGTGGTGCGGGCCCACGCGATCGAGGCCCGGACCCAGCGGCGCATCGACGCCGCGATCGAGGAGCACAAGCGGGTCAGCATCCGCGCGCAGGGGTTCATGGCGACGTCGTTCGCGCTCGGCGGGGTCTCCGGCGGCCTCGCGAACGCCGGGGTGATCATCGTCGGTGTCTGGCTGGGCACGGCCACCGGCGGTGCCCAGATCACGGCGGGGGAGATCCTCGCGTTCGCCTTCCTGGTGACGCTGTTCGTCAGCCCCGTCCAGATGGGCACCCAGATCCTCACCGAGGCGCAGAACGCGCTCGCCGGGTGGCGCCGGGTGATCGGCATCCTGGACACCCCCGCCGACCTGGTCGACCCCGGCCCGGACGGCGAGGACCTGCCCCGGGGGCCGATCGACGTCGAGCTGCGCGGGGTGGGCTTCGCCTACCCCGGGGGGCCGCCGGTGCTGCACGGGGTCGACCTCCACGTCCCGGCGGGGCGACGGGTCGCGGTCGTGGGGGAGACCGGCTCCGGCAAGTCCACCATCGCCAAGCTGTTGACCCGGCTGATGGATCCGACCGAGGGCGAGGTGCGGCTCGACGACCTCGACCTGCGCGACATCCGGCAGGCCTCGCTGCGTCGCAGCGTGGTCCTGGTGCCGCAGGAAGGGTTCCTGTTCGACGACACCCTGGCGGCGAACCTCCGGTACGGGCGCCCGGGGGCCACCGAGGCCGAGATGACCGCATCGGCCGAGGAGCTGGGGATCGGGGACTGGCTGGCCGGCCTGCCCCGCGGCCTCGGGACCCGGCTGGGGCAGCGGGGGGAGTCCCTGTCCACCGGGGAGCGACAGCTGGTGGCGCTGCTGCGGGCCCACCTCGCCGACCCCGACCTGCTGGTCCTCGACGAGGCGACGAGCGCGGTGGACCCCGCCCTGGAGATGCGGATCGGTCGCGCCCTGGAGCAGCTGATGGACCGTCGTACGTCGGTCACGATCGCCCACCGGCTCTCCACCGCCGAGGCCGCCGACGAGGTCGTCGTCGTGGACGAGGGCCGGATCGTGCAGCGGGGGCCGCACGCCGTCCTGCTCGCCGAGGACGGGGTGTACGCCGACCTGCACGCCTCGTGGACGGCCCAGCAGGCCGCCGGAGGCCCGGCGCCGTACCCGAGTGGGTCCGGTGCGGGAGAATGAGGCGCATGGCACGCCTCGACCCCGACATCGCCGCCCGGCTCACCCGCAACGCCGACGGGCTGGTGCCCGCCGTGGTCCAGCAGCACGACACCGGCGAGGTGCTGATGCTGGGCTGGATGGACGACGAGGCCCTGGCCCGGACCCTGACCACCGGGCGGGCGACGTACTGGTCGCGCTCCCGGCAGGTGTACTGGGTCAAGGGCGAGACCTCCGGTCACCGGCAGTGGGTGCGTGGCGTCCGGCTGGACTGTGACGGGGACACCCTGCTGGTCCAGGTGGAGCAGGAGGGGCCGGCCTGCCACACCGGCACGCGCACCTGCTTCGACGCCGACGAGCTGCCCCTCGCCGAGGGGACGCCGCTGGGCGGGGAGCACGCCGATGGCTGAGGTGCGTGGTCGCCGGGGGTTCGTCCCGGTGGTCGCGCTCGGCGTGGCCACGGGCGGGCTGGCGGCCCTGGCCGGCAACCGGCCGTGGGTCGAGGCCGAGCCCGACGGTGCGGCCGACACCGGCTACACCCCCGCGGCGGGCTTGGATCCCACCGCCGACGCCCCCCTGGTCGGGGCCCTGGCCCTGGTGCTCCTGGCGACCTGGGGGGTGCTCCTCGTGACGCGCGGCCGGGTCCGCCGCGGGATGGCCGTGGTCGCGGTGCTGGCCGCCCTCGGTGTGCTCGCCGCCGGCGTGGTGGCCGCACTCACCCTCCCGTCGGAACTCTCCCGGGAGTACGCCGCCCTGGCCGGTGGGGGCACCGTCGAGACGTCGTACACCCCCTGGTTCGTGCTCGCCGTCGTCGCGGTCTCGGCCACGGTCGTCCCGGCGGTGCTCGCGGTGCGCTGGGCGCCCGCGTGGCCGGAGATGGGGAGCCGGTACGACGCCCCCACCGGCGCCTCGGGGGAGGGGGAGGCGAGTGGCACCGCGGCGGAGGAGGACCTCCCGATCGAGGACCAGCGCCACCTCGACCTGTGGCGTGCCATCGAGGAGGGCCGCGACCCGACGGACTGACGACAGCCTAGACTGGGCGCCGTCCCACGACCTGTCAGACGAGGAGCCACATGTCCGCCGACAACCACGGCAACACCCCCGCAGCCTGGACCGGATTCGCCCTGGGGATGCTCGGCTTCGTCATCGGGACCATCGCCTTGATGCGCAACCCGGTCAGCCTGACCTGGTTCTGGGTCGGTGTGGCCGTCACGGCGGCCGCCTTCGTGGTCTTCCTCGTCATGGACCGGATCGGTTACGGCGACCCCCGCTAGTCCCATGTCCGTGCTACCGGTGCAGGTCGACCCGCGGAGCCGGAGTCGTCTGCGCCGCGTGGCTGCCCCGGCCGCGGCAGCCGGCGCCGTGCTCGCCGCCACGGCCGCGGTGCACGTGCGGGACCCGCACGTCGGGGGCAGCTGGGGCTTCTGCCCGATCCGCCTGACCACGGGTCTCGACTGCCCGGGGTGCGGGGGCCTGCGTGCGGTCCACCACCTGACCGACTTCGAGATCGGCGCTGCGCTGTCGAGCAACCTCGTGATCGTGCTGGCCATCCCCTTCGTCGTGGCGCTGTGGGCCGTGTGGATCGCCCGCGCCTGGCGGGGCAGTGGCGGACGGGCCTGGCCGAGCGAGCGGACGCGCATGTGGACCGGAGTGGCTGTGGCCGGCCTCCTGATCGGGTTCGGGATCCTGCGCAACCTGCCGTTCGCGCCCTGGCTGGCTTCCTGATCCTCGCCCGTTCCCCAGCCCGCTCGGGCCG
>CAZRKV010000145.1:0-7074 GCA_964600305.1 uncultured Nocardioides sp.
GGACCAGCACCTCGCCGGGGGCATCCTCTGGGGCTCCGGCGAGCTGGTGGGGCTGTTGTTCGTCGGCGTGCTGTTCGTGCAGTGGGTGCGCAGCTCGATGGCCGAGGCGCGCCGGGAGGACCGTCGGCTGGACCGGCTGGAGCGCCGGGAACGGCTCCGGCAGGGCTGACGCGGGCCCCACGCGCGCCGCGCGCCCGCCCGGTTACGATGCCCGGGTGACCGAAGAGACTGCAGCCACCCCCCGGCCGAGGATCCTCGTCTTCAGCGACGACGTGAACACGCGCGAGCAGGTCATCCTCGCGCTGGGTCGCCGCCCCCACCCCGACCTCCCGGAGGCGGAGTACGTCGAGGTCGCCACCGAGCCGGTGGTCGTCCAGCAGATGGACACCGGTCAGATCACCCTGGCGGTCTTCGACGGCGAGGCGGTCCCGGCCGGCGGCATGGGCATCGCCAAGCAGCTGAAGGACGAGCTGTTCCCCTGCCCGCCGATCGTGGTGCTCACCGGCCGCCCCCAGGACGCGTGGC
The DNA here is from genome assembly GCA_964600305.1 of uncultured Nocardioides sp. Lineage (GTDB taxonomy): Bacteria > Actinomycetota > Actinomycetes > Propionibacteriales > Nocardioidaceae > Nocardioides. The sequence continues at coordinate 526 of CAZRKV010000145.1, forward strand.
TGGCGACCTGGTCGCGCGCCGACGCCGCCGTACCCCACCCGATCGACCCCCTCCAGCTGGCCGAGGCCGTGATGCGGCTGCTGGAACCGAACCGGGCGGTCGAGCGGGTGCAGTCCGCGTCCACGCCGACCCGATGAGCCCGACCTGGCCGGACGTGCTGTCGGCCCTGGTCGCCCGGCGGGACCTGGGCAAGGAGGAGACCGCCTGGGCGATGGGGGAGGTCCTCGCCGGTGAGGCCACTCCGTCGCAGATCGCCGGCTTCGCGGTGGCGCTGCGCAGCAAGGGCGAGACGGTCGACGAGGTCGCGGGCCTGGTCGAGGCGATGTACGACGCGGCCACGCCGATCTCGGTGCCGGGTCGGTTGTTGGATGTGGTCGGCACCGGGGGAGACCGGTCGTTCTCGGTCAACATCTCCTCGATGGCCGCGATCGTCGCCGCGGGGGCGGGCGCGCGCGTGGTCAAGCACGGCAACCGCTCGGCCTCCTCGAAGTCCGGCAGCGCCGACGTCCTCGAGGCGCTCGGGGTCCGGCTCGACCTGCCCGCCGACCGGGTGGCTCGGGTCGCCGAGGAGGCGGGGATCACCTTCTGCTTCGCCGCCGCCTTCCACCCGGCGCTGCGGCACGCCGCCGTACCCCGCCGCGAGCTGGGGATCGGCACCACCTTCAACTTCCTGGGGCCGCTGGCCAACCCCGCGAAGCCGGACGCCCAGGCGATCGGCTGTGCGGACCTCACGATGGCGCCGGTGATGGCCGGGGTCTTCGCCCGCCGCGGCGTCGACGCGTGGGTCTTCCGCGGCGACGACGGGCTCGACGAGCTGACGACTACGACCACCTCCTCGGTGTGGATGGTCCGCGACGGTGAGGTCGAGGAGGCCCGGATCGACCCGGGCAAGCTCGACATCGCCCCGGCCACAGCCGAGGACCTGCGCGGCGGCGACACGGCCTACAACGCCGAGGTGGTACGCCGCCTCCTCGACGGCGAGCGCGGACCGGTGCGTGACGCGGTGGTGCTCAACGCAGGCGCCGCACTGGCGATCCATGGTCGGTTCGAGGGCGAGCCGCACGAGCAGCTGGCCACCGGCATCGCCCGGGCCGCGGAAGCGCTGGACTCCGGCGCGGCCAAGGGTGTGCTCGAGCGGTGGATCGCTGTCTCGACGGATTGAGGGACTTAGCGACGTTGTGCCACTCCGAGCGGCTGCGCCAAGCCAAGGCTGTGAACGCTGATGGTGGTAGCGCCAATTCGCCACGATGGGCTACGTCCTTGCCAGCATGCATTGGGGAACGGATGGAGATCACCGTGCTGCGCAACGGGGCTCCGGTCGACGCCGTGTTGGTACCGACCGAACTCGCGGACCAACGGCCCGGGAGCGATCATCACCCTGCGACATCTACCTCGCCGATGTTCTGGTGCCCGCCAGAACCCTTACCTGCGGGCTACCACGTTAGGCGCGCACAACGGCCGCGTGGCGCGGTTGTTCTCCGCCCTCGTTGCGCGTGGAACGGCGGTCGCACCAACTTGAGCGGGGCTCCGGTTGAGCGATCGGAACCTGTGCTCGGGACCCTCACGACTCCCGTCAAGTTGACGAACCGGGGTGCTCGTCGCCTTCGCCCTCCTCCTCGGCCTCGAGGCTGCGACGAAGATTCGCGGGCAGTTCCAGGCCGTATTTTTCCGCGAGCAGCATGGTTGCGCCGTAGTGCCGCGCTTGGCGTGCGGTGTCTCCAAGCACGTGAGAGTTGGTTGCGGCCCCAGCGAGCACCGAGACCACCGGCATCCCCATGCGGGCGTTCTTTACCGGCACGTGCCTGCTGTCGCCCGCGCGCTTCAAGAGTTTCTCGACCGCGGCCATGAGGTTGTGGTCGTCGCGCAGCTTCTGGCTCCAGCGCAACCGCCCCTTCGCGGCATCGAAGGCGGCGCTGGCCTTCTTCACCGAGCCGGCTTTCGCAACCTGGTTTCGGTATGCCCGGGCGACCATGCGGTCAATGATGTGCCTCATGTCCGGGTCGGCCGCGTCGTACCCGTAGGCGTAGCAAATGCGGGTGGCGATGGCCCCGGTGAGGGCCTGCATGGCGATCATGTCGAGCCCGATGGCCGCGACGCTTCCCAGGACGGGGACGGGAATCATGGCCAGCGCACCGAAACTCGCACCCTGTCCGACGCCGACGGTGCCCCACTTGAGGGCCATGCGGTCGGTCAGTTCATCCAGGGCTTTGAGGTCCAGGCGTCGCAGGTCTTCCAGTGACTCAACATCGCGTCCCTGCTCCCGGTGATGCTTCAGAACCGCCTCCGGGTCCATCAGTTCGACCACCCAGTCGTTGAGGAGTTCGAGCAGTTGGACCACGTTCTGGACGGTCGGCGCGAGGGCGGCGTCGACAGCCCCGCCAGCGACAGCCTTCACCCTCTCCGGAGTCCGCTCAGCCACCGCTTTGCCGGCGTTCGAAGCCGTGCCCTTCGTGGCCTGCTTCGTGGTGTCGAGCGCCGCGCGGGCTCGCGGTGGAAGCCACTGCTTCCTGCCCTGCGCCTTCTTCTCCCAATGAGCCTGCAACTCCTCCCACCGTTTCCGCTCATAACGGGACATGGGGTCGGGGTCTGGAATCACTTCGCTCATGGCCGCAGGTTCGGCGAGCGGTCCGCCATCGCGCGTGCCCGCGATCGCAAGTGGAACCGTTGGCCGGCCCGAAACGGGTGCGCACACATCCCTCGTGGTTCATGCACGGATCTGCGAGCCGAGCCGGCCTGGCCAGCGCGTCTGACCGCCCCGACCCGGCGCGCCCACCGGCATCATCGGGCGCGAAGAGGGTCATCTGACCGCCCACCGCTGCCGGCATCACGGAAGGTGGCGTGGGCAGGGGGCCGTACCGTGGAGGGATGAGTATCGCACCGCCCTCGAGCGTCACGCTGGACAACCGCTTCGCAGGCGAGTTGCCGGAGTTGGCCGTCGGGTGGCAGGCCGAGGAGTTCCCCGACCCGGCCCTGCTGGTGCTCAATGAAGCGCTGGCCGCCGACCTGGGACTCGACCCGGTGTGGTTGCGGGAGCCCGAGGGCGTCCGGTTCCTGGTGGGCAACGTGGTGCCCGATGGCGCTACGCCGGTCGCCCAGGTGTACGCCGGCCACCAGTTCGGCGGCTACGTCCCACGCCTTGGTGACGGACGCGCCCTCCTCCTGGGCGAGCTCACCGACACCGAGGGCCGGCAGCGCGACCTGCACCTCAAGGGCTCGGGCCGGACACCGTTCGCTCGGGGCGGGGACGGGCTTGCCGCGGTCGGCCCGATGCTGCGCGAGTACGTGGTGAGTGAGGCGATGCACGCCCTCGGCGTCCCCACCACCCGGTCACTGGCGGTGGTGGCGACCGGGCAGCGGGTCCGCCGCGAGACCGCCCTGCCCGGGGCGGTGCTCAGCCGGGTGGCGAGCAGCCACCTGCGGGTGGGCAACTTCCAGTACGCCCGCGCGACCGGCGACGTCGATCTGCTGCGCCGGCTGGCCGGCCACGCCATCGCCCGCCACTACCCGGCTGCGGCCGAGTCAGAGCGGCCCTACCTGGCGCTGTTCGAGGAGGTCGTCACGGCCCAGGCGGCCCTGGTTGCCCAGTGGATGCTGCTCGGTTTCGTGCACGGGGTCATGAACACCGACAACATGACGATCTCGGGCGAGACCATCGACTACGGCCCCTGTGCGTTCATCGACGCGTTCGACCCCGCCACCGTGTTCAGCTCCATCGACCACGGTGGTCGCTACGCCTACGGCAACCAGCCGCGCGCGGCCGAGTGGAACCTGGCCCGCTTCGCCGAGACCCTCCTCCCGCTGCTCGACGAGGACGAGGAGCGGGCGGTCGAGCTCGCGATGGAGTCACTGGGCGCCTTCGGGCGCCAGTACAGCGACGCCTGGTCGGCCGGCATGCGGGCCAAGCTCGGGCTGCCCGAGGGTCTGGAAGGTGCTGTCGTCGACCCCCTGGTCGACGAGCTGGTCAGGCTCCTGCGCGATGGTGACGTCGATTGGACCGCTTCTTTCCGGGCGCTGGGTGCCGCTGCCCGCGGTGACACGGGACCGGCGCGCAACTTGTTCCTGGACCACGCGGCGTTCGAAGCCTGGTCCGAGCAGTGGCGTGCGGTCGGCCCGGACCCCGACGCGATGGACCGGGTCAACCCCGTGTACATCCCGCGCAACCACCTGGTCGAGGAGGCGCTGACCGCGGCCACCGACGGCGACCTCGACCCACTCGGGAGGCTGCTGCAGGCGGTCTGCTCGCCGTACGACGAGCGGCCCGGGCTCGAACGCTACGCCGAGCCGGCAACGGAGCACTTCGGCCCCTACCAGACCTTCTGCGGCACCTGAACGATCCCATCTACTGCGGTCACCGACGTCGCGAACTCCACGCATTGCCGCTCACGATTCTCGATCCCGCGCGACCACCAACGCACAGAGCGTGGATGAGTCGTCGGCAGGCGCTGGCAGACTCGGGGCATGTCCAGGCCGCCGCGCATCGAGCCCTCCGGCGAGGTCGTCGCCCGGGTCGCGTTCACCGCCTTGGCTCTGCCCGACGCTTACGAAGAGGACGCCTGGACCGGCGTGAGATGGCGGGTCCGGAAGAAGACCTTCGCCCACGTCCTGGTCGCCCAAGAGGGTTACACGTCGGCATACCGCGACATGACGGGAGTGACCGAACCCACCACGGTGCTGACCTTCCGGTCATCCGGCGACGAGCTGCTGGCCCTCACCCACGCCGGGCCGCCGTTCTACCAGCCGCCATGGTCGCCCACCGTCGTCGGCATGGTGCTCGACGATGACACCGACTGGGACGAGGTCGCCGAGCTGGTGACCGAGAGCTACCGGTTCTGCGCACCCCAGAAACTGAGACACCGGCTCGATGAATGACGTCGTGCGGCCCGTAGGCCCAGCGCAACCGGTGAGGGCCACCTGATCACGAACTCCCACGTGGTCGGTGAGGCCGATGGCGGTACGGCGGAGTTCGCCGACGGCACCGTCACCAGTTTCGAGGTTGTCGGCCGCGATCCGCTCTCCGACCTCGCGGTGGTGCGCACCGATCGTGGGGGTGCCGAGTCCACCCCCATGCCGGCGCGCTCGCGCGCCGCGGCCCGGCTGGTCGACGCCGTGGTGCTACCGACCGAACTCGCGGACTGACGACTCGGCGAGCGATCCCGGCCCGGCCAGTACGGTCCAGATCATGACCGCTGACGAGTTCGTGCCGGTCGGCTTCGATCCGCCGACCTCGCTCACCACCGACCGGTTCCACCTCGAACCGCTGGGGCCGCAGCACAACCGAGCCGATCATGCCGCCTGGATGTCGAGCATCGACCACATACGCTCCACTCCTGGCTATCCCGACGGCAACTGGCCACCACTGAGCGGCATGACGCTCGAGGAGAACCTGTCCGACCTCCGCCGCCACGCGGACGACTTCGCTCGTCGGGTCGGTTTCACCTTCACGGTCCTCGAGCCGACCGGCAACGACGTCATCGGCTGCGTCTACCTGTATCCCTCATCCTCCGCGGAGTGGGACGTCACGGTGCAGTCCTGGGTCCGGGCCGACAGGTCGGGTCTCGACGCGCCACTCGCAGACGCCGTCGCACGCTGGCTCGCCACCGCCTGGCCCTGGGAGCGAGCGGACCGCTGCGGTCGCTGAGTCAGCCAGGAGCCGCCAGTCAGCCCAGTCGGTGCTCGCTAAGCCACCTGTTCCGTCGCCGGGTAGAGGCTCGCGACAACCACGCATCCTGCACCGCCTCGGCCAGTTCGTCGTAGCTGATCTCGCCGAGTCGGCTCGCTCGCAGCAGCACCGAGCGGTGCCCGTCGAAGTGCGGCGTGGTGAAGAACGGTGAGGAGTCGTCCTGTACCAACGCGAGCTTGTCACCCTCGTCGGGCACCCAGAAGACGATGACGTCGTCGTACCGCTGCCCGGTGTCCGGGTCGACGGCGTCGGGGCGCGGGTGGCGGAAGAAGACGAACGACTTGCCCCCCACCTGGTAGACCGGCTTGTGCTCCGTGCCGGGGTAGATGGTCATGGTCAGTCCCCGGAACGCGCCGCCTTCTTGGCGGCGGCCTCGTCTCGCTTCTGCACGAAACGGCTCGCCTCCGCATCGAGCGCCTCGAGGGCCTCGGCCAGCTCGTGGCGTGCCTGCTCGCCCTCGGCGCTCAGCCCTTCCAGGTCGAACACCTTCCACTGCCGCAGCAGCGGCATGACGACGTCGTCGTGGTGGATTCGCAAGTCGTAGATGCCGGCCTTGGCGATCTGGACGGACTTGCGCAGGAAGCCGGGGATGATGTTGCCCGGCATCTGGAAGCTCTTCACCTCGTCGGCGATGGCGCGCATCGTGTCGTTGGGCGCCACGGGCTCTCCTGGGCGGCGTCTCCCGGCGAGAGGTCGAGGAGGCGTTCCCGGCCTGGGAGATGCTCGCGGTCGAACCCGCTGCGACCGCCGGGCTGGGTTGGCCGATGAACCGGACAGCGCCCCAGTGGTACCGGCTGCGCCTGCACGAATCGGTCTAGCGCAGTCAGTCGAGTCCGAGCGAGAACGCCGACTCCAGGTCGTGCTGGGAG
>CAZRKV010000146.1:0-7068 GCA_964600305.1 uncultured Nocardioides sp.
CCCAGACCTTCTCCACCAGCTCCGCGTCGTGGCGGCCCTCGACGAAGATCCGGCTGGCCCGGGCGACGCGGGCCGGGGCGTCGGGAACGGCGACCGACCCGGAGGCGGTGCGGGTCGGGCGGCGCGGGCCGCCCCGGCGCACCGGCGCCGTCAGCACGACGGGTCGACCCTCGAGGAGGAAGCCGGCCCCGAGCGGGAAGGTACGCCGCTTGCGGCGCCGGTCCTCCAGGGTCACGGTGTGCAGGTCGCGGTCGACCGCGACGATCTCGCCGCACCAGTCGGTGGTGACCTCCTCCACGACCAGACCGGGGTCGGCGGGGTGCTCGACGGCCCGGCCGCGGCGTGGGGCGCGCCAGTCGGTGCTGAGGACGTCGGTCCCGTAGCGGTCGCGGGGGCGGTTCGGGTGGGGCGGGGAAGGCACCCGCCCACGCTACGGCGCAGCGCCGTACCCGTCGGTGAGGGCACGCCGGGGACCCGGGAGGTCCCGCCCGGCCACGGGTTCAGGCCAGGGGCAGGCGCCGACCGGAGCGGGGGAGGTGGGCGTAGCCGTTGGTCACGGCGTGGCGCACCACCTCCGGTGGCCAGGGCCACTCGCCGGCGGCGAGGGCCTCGCGCTCGGGTACGCCGTTCGCGGCCAGCTCCTGGACCTGTTGCGCCACCGTCCCGATGTCGAGCCGCTGGTCGTGCACGAACCGCCGGTCCACCGGGGCCCCGTGGCCGGGCACCACGACGGTCGAGTCCGTCACCACCTGCAGCACCAGGTCGAGGGTCTCGGGCCAGGCGAGCGGGTGGCAGTCGTCGCCGAAGCCCGGGGGGCCGGACTCCTCGACCAGGTCGCCGGCCAGCAGCACCCCGGCGTCGGGCACCAGCGCCACCAGGTCGCCGGCGGTGTGTCCGCGGCCCGGGTGGAGGAGCTCGACGTGCCGGTCGCCCAGGTCGATCGTGCGGACCCCGGAGAAGGTGTTGCCGACCAGGCCCTCGCCCTGGTCGGCGATCCGGGGCGCGGCGTCCTCGTGGCAGACCAGCTCGGTCCCGGGCGAGTCCGCGGCGACGACCCGGTTGCCGCGGACGTGGTCGTGGTGGTCGTGGGTGTTGACCACGCCCACGATCGGGTCCGGGCGGAGCCGGCGCAGGTCCGCGAGCAGCTCGGTGGCCTGCTCCTCCGAGGCCCGGGTGTCGACCACCAGCAGGCCCCGGTCCCCGCCGACCACGCACACGTTGACGTCCCAGGGGTCGTACCGGGCGACCCAGGTCCGGTCGCCCACCTCGATGAAGTCCGCCACGTCCACCGACCCTACGCCCATGCCCGGTAGACTTGGCACTCGATCAGCCTGAGTGCCAGCATCGGACGGGACGCAAGGAGGACCATGGCCGAGGAACGCAGGCTCGCCGTGCTCCGCGCGATCGTCGAGGACTACGTCTCGACCGAGGAGCCGGTGGGCTCCCGTGCGCTCGTGGAGCGCCACCGACTCGGGGTCTCGCCCGCGACGGTGCGCAACGACATGGCGGCGCTCGAGGAGGCGGGACTGATCGCCCAGCCCCACACCAGCGCCGGGCGGGTACCCACCGACAAGGGCTACCGGCTGTTCGTGGACCGGCTGAGCACCGTGAAGCCGATGAGCGGGGCCGAGCGCCGGGCCATCTCCACCTTCCTGGAGGGGGCCGTCGACCTCGACGACGTCGTGCAGCGCAGCGTGCGGCTCCTGGCGCAGCTCACCCACCAGGTGGCCGTGGTGCAGTACCCCACGCTGTCCCGGTCCACCGTGCGCCACGTCGAGCTGGTGGCCCTGTCTCCCACGCGCGTCCTGCTGGTGCTGATCCTGAGCACCGGCCGGGTGGAGCAGCGGCTGGTCGAGGTGACCGCCCCGGTCGCCGACGACGACCTGGCCGAGGTCCGCGCCCGGGTGGCGGCCGCGGTCACCGGGGAGCGGATCGCCACGGCGGCGACCCGCCTGGGGGAGCTGCCCGACGGGGTCCGCCCCGAGCAGCGCCCGCTGGTCGACCGGGTGGTCGCCGCCCTGGTCGAGTCGATGTCGGACCACCGCAGCGACGAGCGCGTGGCGGTGGGCGGCGCCTCCAACCTCGCCCGCTTCGGGGAGGCGTTCGACTCCTCGATCGGGCCGATGCTCGAGGCGCTCGAGGAGCACGTGGTGCTGCTCAAGCTCCTCGGGGAGGCCGGATCGGGGGGCGCGGTCACCGTGCGCATCGGCCACGAGGGGCCGGTCGAGGAACTGGCCGGCACCAGCGTTGTGGCCACCGGATACGGTCCGGAGGAGGAGGCGCTCGCCTCCCTCGGCATCGTGGGGCCCACCCGGATGGACTATCCCGGCACGATGGCGGCCGTCCGAGCCGTCGCCCGGTACGTCTCCCGCATCCTCGACGAGGCCTGACCGAGCGCCGGGCCACCAGACCTGCCAGACGAACCAAGAGAAGGACCCACATCCAGTGAGCCAGGACCTCTACGCAGTGCTCGGCGTCTCCCAGGACGCCGACGGCGACGCGATCAAGAAGGCCTACCGGCGCCTGGCCCGGAAGCTGCACCCCGACGTCAATCCCGACCCCGAGACCCAGGAGCGGTTCAAGGAGGTCTCGAAGGCCTACGAGGTGCTCTCCGACCCGCAGAAGCGGGCGGCGTACGACCGCGGGGGCGACCCGTTCGGCGGCGGTGGCTTCGGCGGTCAGGGGGCCGGATTCTCCTTCACCGACATCATGGACGCCTTCTTCGGCGGTGCCCAGGGTGGCGCCGGCGGGGGGCGCGGTCCCCGGCCCCGCACCCGCCGGGGCCAGGACGCGCTGATCCGGCTCGAGGTGGAGCTGGCCGAGGCCGCCTTCGGGGCCACCCGCGAGCTCAAGGTCGACACCGCCGTGGTGTGCGAGACCTGCGGCGGCGACGGGGCCGCCCCCGGCAGTCGCCCGGTCACGTGCGACACCTGCCACGGCGCCGGCGAGGTCGCGCACGTGCAGCGCTCCTTCCTGGGCGAGATCCGCACGGTGCGCCCCTGCGCCGCCTGCCGCGGGTACGGGTCGATCATCCCCGAGCCGTGCCGGGAGTGCTCCGGCGACGGCCGGGTCCGCTCCCGCCGCACCCTCACCATCAAGGTGCCCGCCGGCGTGGACACCGGCACCCGGGTCCAGCTCGCCGACCAGGGCGAGGTCGGCCCCGGTGGCGGCCCTCCGGGCGACCTGTACGTCGAGATCCACGTCGCCCCGCACCCGACCTTCAGCCGGCACGGCAACGACCTGCACTGCACGGTCTCGGTGCCGATGACGGCCGCGGCCCTGGGGACCACGCTCCGGATCCCCACCCTCGAGGCCGACCTGGCCGGCGAGGACGCGAGTCCGGACCTGCCCACCGAGGTCGAGGTGGAGGTGCCGCCCGGGACCCAGTCCGGCACCGAGCACGTGCTGCGGGCCCAGGGCGTGCCCGGCCTCCGGGGGAACGGACGCGGCAACCTGGTCGTCACCATCGCGGTCGAGACCCCCACCCGCCTGGACGCCCGACAGGAGGAGCTGCTCGCCGAGCTGGCCGCCCTGCGGGACGAGGAGTCCCCGGACGGCCACCTGCGGCAGCCGCAGAAGTCCGTCTTCGGCCGGCTCCGCGACGCCTTCAACGCGCACTGACGTGACGCTGGCCGTCCACCTGGTGCCCACCCTGGCCGGGGTCGGCGAGGAGGACGCCGTGGTGGTGGAGGGGGACGAGGCCCACCACGCCGTGGCGGTCCGCCGGATCCGGGTGGGAGAGCAGGTGCTGCTCACCGACGGCGCCGGCGCCTCCGCTATCGCGGAGGTGACCGCGACCGGCAAGCGTCGCCTGGAGACGCAGGTGGTGACCTGCACCCGGCACCCGCGACCCGAGCCGGCGGTGACCGTCGTCCAGGCCGTCCCCAAGGGGGACCGGGGCGAGCTCGCCGTCGAGGTGCTCGCCGAGATCGGCGTCGACCGGGTGGTGCCGTGGGCCGCCGCGCGGTGCGTCGCCGTCTGGCGGGGCGAGCGCGAGGAACGGGCGCTGCGCCGGTGGCGGGCCACCGCCCGGGAGGCGGCCAAGCAGGCCCGCCGCAGCTGGTTCCCCGAGGTCACCGGGCTGGCGCGCACCGGTCAGGTCGCCGACCTCGTCCGCGAGGCGGACCTCGCGCTGGTGCTGCACGAGGAGGCGCCCGGCCGGCTGGCGGACCTGGCGGTCCCGCAGGCGGGCCGGCTCCTCCTCGTCGTCGGCCCCGAGGGCGGCCTCACCCCCGAGGAGCTGGAGGAGCTCACCGCCGCCGGCGCCCGGCCCGTCCGGCTGGGGGAGGAGGTCCTGCGCACCTCCACCGCCGGCCTGGCCGGGGTGGCGGCGCTGCTCTCGCGCACCGACCGCTGGTGACCCCGGGCCCGACGCTCGGGTCAGGGAACGAGGAACGTCCGGGTGTCGACGTGCGGCGGGTTGCCCTCGCCGCCGGACGGGTCGTCGGTGCTGACCTGCAGGACGTACTCACCGGAGTCCAGGCCCGACACGTCGATCTCGCCGGAGAACGGGTAGAGCCGGTCCATCCACCCCTCGGCGGTGAAGAACCCCTCGTCGACGACCTCGCCGTCCCGGGTGACCTGCCAGGGCACGTTCGCCTCCGGGGAGTTCGCCCGTCCTTCGACCGCCAGCGAACCACCCGGCACCTGCTGTCGCTCGGAGGGCTCGGTGAGCGAGACCAGGGACAGCACCTCCAGCTGGTCCCCGGCGCTGACCGGCTCGGTCGTGGGCACGCCGTACACCTGGTCGGCGGGCTCGCCACCGACCTCGAACCGCACCGGCAGCCGCTCCTGCGCGGCGGCCTGGGCGGTCCACACCACCTGCTGCAGCGCGAGCTCGGCCTCCTCGCCGGACATGTCCCCGGGGCGCTCCCGGCTCGCCTCGCCGAGCTCGACCGTGATCGCGTCGGAGCCCACCGACGCGCCCGCGACCGAGAGGCCCGACGCGAGCGTGGTGTAGTCCGGGTCCTCGGGAGCCCCCTGGGAGATGCCGACGAGGGCGGCCTGCACCGGGTCGGTCCCCGAGACCTCCTGGAACTCCCGGAAGAGCACCGGGGGGCCCTCGCCGGCCCCGACGAAGTACAGGCCGAGCGTGAAGGTCTCCTCCGCCGGCGCCGCCTCGTCGGTGGGCGAGGGGCTGGCCGAGTCGGTCAGCTCGCTCGGCGTCGGCGTGGACGTGGCGGCCGGGGAGGGCTCGTCGGCGGTCTCGAAGGCTCCGCCCGCCCAGGCGATGCCGGTGATCACGGCCGCGGTGCCGACCACGGCGCCACCGACGGCGAGGAGCTTGTTCATGGGGTGTCCCTTCGATTCTGCCCGCGTCCGGGCGGTGATGGCGGCCAGCCGATCGGCCGGCTCGATGTCGTCGACGGCTCCGGAGAGGAGCTCGTGGAGGCGCTGGTCACGGTCGGGGCGGGTCATCGCTCCTCCAGCACGGACTCGGGCAACCGGGCCCGCAGGGCCGCGGCGCCGCGGGAGGCGTGGGTCTTGACCGACCCCCGGGTGATGCCCAGGGTCGCCGCGATCTCGGCCTCGCCGAGGTCCAGGTAGTGCCGCAGCACCAGGACCTCCCGCTGCCGCCGCGGGAGCTCGGCCAGGGCGTCCAGGACCGCGGTACGCCGCAGCGAGGCCGCCGTGGCGTCCGGGGTGGTGTGGAGGTCGGTGCCGCGGGTGCGGGCGTCCCCGGCGGCCCGCTGCAGGTGCCGGTCGACCACGGAGCGGTGGCGCAGCACCGAGCGGGATCCGTTGACCACGCTGCGCCGGAGGTACGCCGTCGCCCGCGAGCGGTCGGAGAGCCGGCCCCAGCGCTGGTGCAGCGCCACGAAGGCGTCCTGGACCACGTCCTCGGCGACCGCCTGGTCGCGGACCAGGAGCACCGCGAACCGGACCAGGGGCCGCCAGTGGGCGGCGTACAGCTCCTCGACCGCGGCGTCCGCCTCCCGGCGAACCCGCAGCGGCTCGGCCATGGCGGCTCCAGCTCTCCTCGGCGTTGATCGGGCATCACGCTAGTTCCACGCGCGAGCGAACCGCGCGGTTGACACGCGTCCCGGGAAAACCGGGGACTACGGTGGGTCCATGAGCACATCGCGGGCCCCGTCCGACTGCCTGTTCTGCAAGATCGTCTCCGGCGAGGTGCCCGGCGACGTGGTGCGCCGCACCGGGACCACGCTCGCCTTCCGCGACGTCGCCCCCCAGGCGCCGGTGCACGTGCTGGTGGTGCCGCTCGAGCACTACGAGAACGCCGCCGAGGTCGTCGAGCGCGCCCCGCAGGTCGCGGTGGACCTCCTCGACACCGCCGCCGCGGTGGCCCGGGACGAGGGCATCGAGGAGGGCTACCGGCTGGTCTTCAACACCGGGGAGCGTGGGGGACAGGCGGTCTTCCACACCCACCTGCACGTCCTCGGCGGCCGGCAGATGGGCTGGCCCCCGGGCTGAGGCCGGGCCGAGTCATGGGTCGGGTCGTGGGTCGGGTCATGGGCCGAGTCGTGGGCGTGGCCCGCCGCGGCGGCGTACCATGGTCGGCGTCCCCGCGCCGACACGAGGAAGGCCGCCCGCCCGGGCATCCATGACCCACACAGATCCACAGGACAGCACCACCGACCGGGCCACCGCCCGCCACACCGTGGTCGTCCCGGCCAGCATCGACATGGTGAACATCCTGGGGCCCGGGGACGAGCACCTGACCGCCATCGAGCGGTCCTTCGACGCCGACGTCCACGTCCGGGGCAACCAGGTCACCCTGACCGGCGACCCCGGAGAGATCGCGCTGGCCGAGCGGCTCCTCGACGAGCTGGTCGCGATCGTGCGCACCGGCCAGGGCATCAGCCGCGAGACCGTCGAACGCGTGGTGGGCATGCTGCGGGCCGAGACCAGCGAACGACCGGCCGACGTGCTCTCGATGAACATCCTCAGCAACCGGGGCCGCACGATCCGGCCCAAGACGCTGAACCAGAAGCGCTACGTCGACGCGATCGACCGGCACACGATCACCTTCGGCATCGGCCCCGCCGGCACCGGCAAGACCTACCTGGCGATGGCCAAGGCCGTGCAGGCGCTGCAGGCCAAGGAGGT
>CAZRKV010000147.1:0-7025 GCA_964600305.1 uncultured Nocardioides sp.
GGCTCGGGCTCGGTGGTGGGCTCGGGCTCGGGCTCGGTGGTGGGTTCCGGCTCCGGCTCCTCGGTGGGCTCGGGCTCCTCGGGCGTGGTCTCGGTGGGAGCCGGCTCCTCCGGCACGTCGAGCGGGTCCGTGCTGAACGTCTGGAGGGCGACGAGCACCACGAGCACGAGCACCATCGCGATCAGGATCCAGGCCCACGGCGGGACGTTCCGCAGTCGACTCCTGGCCCGGTCGGTCACGGCCGGCTGGATCCCGGTACCGGTCCCGGTCCCCGAGGCGCCGCGAGCCTCCCCCGGACCGGCGGCCGCGGCGGCACCGCCAGCAGCTCCGGCCACCCCCGCACCCGCGGCCGCGGCCCCGGCGGCCCCGACCCCGGTGAGCACCCGGGTCCCGTCCTCGTCGCTGACGACCGACGTCGCGGCAGTCCCGGCCCCGGAGGGGGGTACGCCGAAGGCCCGTGCCTGCACCTGCCCGTCGGCGTACCGCTCCTCGGGGTCCTTGGCCAGGCTCCGGTAGACGATGGCCGCGAGGTCGGCCGGGACCCCGGTGGGCAGGTCCGGGACCGGCTCGCGCACGTGCGCCAGGGCGGTCGCGATCGGGCTGTCGGCGTCGAAGGGCCGGCGGCCGGCCAGGCACTCGTAGGCCACCACACCGAGCGAGTACACGTCCGACGCCGGCGTGGCCGGGAGGCCCTGGGCCTGCTCGGGAGAGAGGTACTGCGGCGTGCCCATCACCTGGCCGGTCTGGGTGAGCGCGATCCCCTCGGCGGCCCGGGCGATCCCGAAGTCGGTGATCTTGACCCTCCGGTCCGGCGTCACCACGAGGTTGCCCGGCTTGACGTCGCGGTGCACGATCCCGGCGGCGTGGGCCGCCCCCAGCGCGGCCGCCGCCTGGCCCATCAGGTCGGAGACGACCACCGGGTCCATCGGCTCGTCGCGCCGGATCAGGTCCGACAGCGGCCGCCCGTCGATCAGCTCCATGACCAGGTAGGGACGGGGGGCGTCGGACCCGTCCGTGGGAGAGGCCTCGCCGAAGTCGAACACCGCCGCCACCCCGGGGTGGTGCAGGGCCGCGGCGTGCCGGGCCTCGGTGGCGAAGCGGGTCCGGAAGGTGGCGTCGTCGGCGTACTCCGCCTTGAGCAGCTTCACGGCGACGGTGCGGCCGAGGACGGTGTCCTCGGCGCGCCACACCTCGCCCATGCCGCCGGTCGCGATGCGGGAGGTGAGGCGGTACCGGTGGTGGTCGTCCACGAAGCGTTCGGCCTGGTCAGTCACGGTTCAGCACCGCCTCCATCACCGATTTCGCGATCGGTCCGCCGAGCCTGCCGCCGGCGATCTCGTCGCGGCCGACGTTGGCCGACTCGACCATCACCGCCACCGCGACCTCGGGGTTGGTCGCCGGGGCGAAGGAGACGAACCAGGCGTACGGCGGCCGGTCGGGCGCGCTCTGGGCGGTGCCGGTCTTGCCCGCGACGTCGACCCCCGGGATCTGCGCGGGCGTGGCGGTGCCGCTGTCCACGGTCGCGACCAGGGCCTTCGTCAGCTCCCGGGCGGTGTCCTGGGAGACCGCCTGGGAGAGCTCGGTCGGCTCGGTCTTGTCCAGCAGCTCCAGCTCGGGGGTGCGGACCTCGTCGACGAGGTAGGGCTTCATCACCGAGCCCCCGTTGGCGATCCCGGAGGCGACCATGGCCATCTGCAGGGGACTCGCGGTGACGCTGGACTGTCCGATCCCCGACATCGCCGTCTGCGGCGGGTCCATGTCGCCGGGGTAGAGCGACTCGGCCTGCTCGGGCAGGCCGTCGAGCGAGGTGCTGTTGAAGCCGAACTCCTCGGCCTGTTCCTGCATCGCCTCGGTGCCCAGCTCGTCGGCCAGGGAGAGGAAGGTGACGTTGCAGGAGACCTGCAGCGCCTGGGTCAGGGTGATCCGGTTGCCACCGCAGTTGCCGCCGTCGTGGTTGCCGATGGTCGTCGTGGACTGCGGGAGCTGGAAGCTGGAGCCGCCCGGGACCATGGACTGCGCGTTGTCGTAGTTCCCGCTCTCCAGGGCGGCCGCCGCGGTGACCAGCTTGAACGTGGAACCGGGCGGGAGGGTGGTCTGGGTGGTGCGGTTGAGCAGGGGCTGGGCGTCGGCGCCCTCGAGCCGGTCGTAGGCCTGGGCCACCTGGGCGAGGTCGTGCTGGGCCAGCAGGTTCGGGTCGTACGCCGGCGACGAGGCCATCGCGAGCACCTTGCCGGTGGGCGGTTCGATCGCCACGACGGCCGCCCGCGTGCCCTCCCCGAGCCCGCTGAGGCCCGCGTGGGCGGCGTCCTGCGCGGCCCGGTCGAGCGTGAGCTGGACGTTGCCGCCCTGGGGCTCGGCGTTGGCGATCATGTCGATGACCCGGTCGACGAAGAGCCGGGAGTCGTCGCCGGAGAGGATCGCGTTCTGCGTCTGCTCGATGCCGGTCTGGCTGTAGTAGGAGAAGAAGCCGGTGACGTGGGCGTACTTGAACGGCTCGGGGTAGGTGCGCTGGAAGTCGTAGCGGTCCCCCGAGGGCACGCTCTCGGCCACCGGCTCCCGCCCGACCAGGATCGCGCCGCGTTCGCGGGAGAAGGACGCGACGACGACCCGACGGTTGCGGGGGTCGTCGTTGAGCCCGTCGGCGGCGACGTACTGGAGGTAGGTGGCGTTGACCAGCAGGCCCATGAAGAGCACGAGGCAGAGGATGGCCATGGCGCGGATCGGCTTGTTCACGACATCTTCACCACCTGGGTGTCCTCGTCGCCGGCCTGCCAGGCCTCTCCCTCGGAGAGGTCGGGGACGGGGCGCCGGGCCTGGTCGGAGATGCGCAGCAGCAAGGCGATGATCACCCAGTTCGCGACGAGTGAGGACCCGCCGTAGGAGAGGAAGGGGGTGGTGAGGCCGGTGAGCGGGATCAGGCGGGTGACCCCGCCGACCACCACGAACACCTGCAGGGCGATCACGACGGCGAGCCCGGAGGCGACCAGCTTGCCGAAGCCGTCCCGGCACACCAGCGAGGCCCGCAGGGCTCGCTCCACGATCAGGCCGTAGGCCAGGATGATCGCCATCACCCCGGTGAGGCCCAGCTCCTCGCCGAGGGCGCCGACGACGAAGTCGGACTCGGCGTAGGGAATGCGCTCGGGGCTGCCGTTGCCCAGGCCCCGGCCGAGGAGCCCGCCCCAGGCCATGCCGAACATCGACTCCGCGATCTGGTAGCCGCGGCCGTCGTAGTGCTCGAGCGGGTCGATCCAGACGTCCACGCGGGTCTGCACGTGCGAGAACAGCTGGTAGGCGGTCGCGGCCCCGGCCACGAACAGGGTGGAGCCCACCAGCAGCCAGCCGGGGCGCTCGGTGGCGATGTAGAGCATCACCAGGAAGAGTCCGAAGAACAGCAGGGAGGAGCCCAGGTCGCGCTGGAAGACCAGGATCGCGAGGCTGATCGCCCACATCACCAGGATCGGTCCGAGGTCGCGGCCCCGGGGGAGGTCGACGAAGAGCAGCCGGCGGCCCGCGAGCGCGAGCGCGTCGCGGTGCAGCACCAGGTAGCCCGCGAAGGCGACCACGAGCAGCACCTTGGCGACCTCGCCGGGCTGGAAGCCGACCGAGCCCACCCGGACCCAGATCCGGGCGCCGTTCACCTCCTCGCCGATCAGCGGCAGCATCGGCATCAGGAGCAGCACGATCGCGCTCAGCCCGAACGTGTAGGTGAAGCGCTGCAGGATCCGGTGGTCGTGCACCAGCCACAGCGCGGCCATGAAGAGCACCACGCCCACGGTCATCCAGATCAGCTGGCGGCTGGCGAACTCGTTCTCCCGCGCCAGGTCCAGCCGGAAGATCATGGCCAGCCCGATGCCGTTGAGCGCGGCCACCAGCGGCAGCAGCACCGGGTCGGCGTACGGCGCCCGCAGCCGGACCACGACGTGGCTCGCGAGCACCAGCACGGCCAGCCACCCGCCGTACCCGACGATGTTGGTGGGCACCTCGCCGTCGACGCCGAGGCCCACCGCGGCGTACGCGCCGATGCCGACCGCGAGGGCGAGGAGGATCAGGAACAGCTCCGCGCCCCGGCGTCGCCGGTGCACGAAGCCGACCGGGCTCGCGTTCTGGCTCATGCCCGGCTCGTCCCGTCCTCGGTCGGCCCCTCGGAGGGCTGGTCGGGGGCGCCCTCGGCGTCGGGGTCGGGCTCGGGGTCGCTCTGCAGCTCGGCGAGGTTCTGCACGGTACGACGGGCGTCCTCGAGCGAGCCGGCATCGATGCCCTCGGTGACCTTGTCGGCCTGGAAGTCCGAGAGCCGGTCGAGCTCGACGTCGGTCTCCTCGTGCGGCTGGGAGAGGTCGACGCCGGGGACGTCCGCGTTGAGCCCGCGGAAGATCACGACCCGGCCGTCCTGCTCGGCGACGTAGTACTGCTGCTGGCTCCAGGACCAGGCACCCGCGAGGAGCACCCACAGCAGCCCGAGCACGAAGAGGGCGACGAGGAGGCGTCGCAGCCACGGGAAGCGGCGTGGCGGCCGGGGGGCGTACCGGGCCTCCTCCGGGTCGATCGGGTCGTTGGGGATGGCGAAGTCGACGCCGTCGGGGATGTCCTCCTCGATCGGCTCCAGCTCACCGGTGTCGCCGGACCGGTGACCGCGGAAGAGCCCGGTCATCCCCCCGGTGACCCCGCCCCGGCCCTTGCGGGGCAGGTCCGCAGCGGCGCCGACGAGGAGCGGGTCCCCGCCACCCGGGTCCCGGTCGTCGGTGCCCTGGTCGGCGACGACGTCCGCGACGATGCACGTGACGTTGTCGCTGCTGCCGGCCTCCAGGCTGGACCGGACCAGCTCCACGGCGGCGTAGTCGGGGGTGCCCTCGCCGAGGATCGCGCCGATCCGGGTGTTGTCGAGCACGCCGGAGGCGCCGTCGCTGCACAGCAGCAGTCGGTCGCCGGGGACCAGGTCGACGGTGAAGAGGTCCGGCTCGGAGTCGTGCACCCCGTCCAGGGCCCGCAGGATCAGGTTGCGGTGCGGGTGGTGGCGGGCCTCCTCCTCGGTGATCCGGCCCTCGTCGATCAGGGTCTGCACGAACGTGTGGTCGTGGGTGAGCTGGCTGATGGTGCCCTCGCGGAGGAGGTAGCACCGGCTGTCGCCCAGGTGCCCGATGCCGACCCGGGTGCCGTCGAAGAGGGCGACCGTGGCGGTGGTGCTGGTGCCGGTCAGCGCGGGGTCCTCCTCGACCAGCTCGGCGATCCGGTCGTGCGCCCGGTGCAGGGCGCCGGCGACGCCGGCGAGGAGGTCGTCGTCCGGCTGCTCGTCGAGGCGGCGGAGCTGGCCGATCGTGGTGGCGGAGGCGATGTCGCCGCGGGCGGCGCCGCCCACGCCGTCGCAGACCGCCAGCAGCCAGGGGCCGGCGTACCCGGAGTCCTGGTTGTCCTTGCGGACCCGGCCCACGTCGGAGAGCGCGGAGTAG
Organism: uncultured Nocardioides sp.; assembly: GCA_964600305.1. Taxonomy (GTDB): domain Bacteria; phylum Actinomycetota; class Actinomycetes; order Propionibacteriales; family Nocardioidaceae; genus Nocardioides. The sequence continues at coordinate 5,445 of CAZRKV010000147.1, forward strand.
TGCAGGCGGAGGCGGCCCGTGGGGGCCGGGGGATGCTCGCTGGTGGGTTCGGTCATCGCACGGACCTACTTCCTCAGCTCGAGGATCGTCTTGCCGACGCGGACCTGGGTGCCCAGGGTGAGTGCGGTGGGCTGGGTGATCCGGGTGCTGCCGATGTAGGTCCCGTTGGTCGAGCCGAGGTCCTCCACGAACCACTGGTCATCCGCCTGCGCGATCCGCGCGTGGCGGGTGGAGACGTAGTCGTCGTCGAGGCGGATGGCGGCGTCGGAGCCGCGACCGATGAGGATCGGGGCCTGGTCGAGGCTCGCCCGGGCCCCCCGGTCGGAACCCTCGACCACCAGTACGTGGCTGGGGGCGCCACGCCGGCGAGCGGGCCGGGCCGGCTTGGCGGCCCGGGCCTCGCGCCGACTCGTGCCGGGGGCGCGGGCGCCGAACATGTCCGACCGGATCACCGAGACCGCGGAGAGCACGAAGATCCACAGGATCGCCAGGTAGGAGATCCGGATCAGGAACAGCGTCAGCTCACCCATGCCCGCCTCCCTCGCCTGCGAGGTCGAGGCGGATGGTCAGCGTGGTGCTGCCGATGCGGACGGTGGTGCCGTCCTCCAGCGGCGAGGACGCCAGCCGACGACCGTCGACCTGCATCCCGTTGGTGGACCCCAGGTCGCGCACGTGGACGCCCAGCCCGCCGATCCGGCCCGGGGACTGCTCGACGCTGAACTCGGCGTGGCGCCGGCTGACGCCCGGGTCGTTGACCCGGATGTCGGCGTCACTGCCCCGCCCCACGACGGTGGTGCTGCCGGTGGGCAGCGCGTGGCGGGTGCCGTTGACCTCCAGCAGCGCCCGCGCCCGCCCGACCTTGGTCTCGGTGTCCATGCCGCTGACCTTGGCCTGGGCCCGGCTGCGCACCCGGAACCGCCCGGTGGTCAGGCCGTCGGCCTGCTCGAAGGCCAGGTGCACCGGCCCCGGGAAGACGTAGCCCTGCTGGTCGGCGTGGTCGCGCAGCTGGTCGGTGATCTCGGCCGAGATCGTGGTGTCGTACGGCGCGAGCCGGTCCATGTCGGCCTCGGCGAGCTCGACGTGGAAGATGTTGGGCACCAGCCGCCGGTTGCGGCTCAGGATCTGGGCATTGCTGTCCATCTCCCGCTGCAGGGCGGCGGCGATCTCCACCGGCTGGACGGCACTGCGGAAGGCGCGGGCGAAGACGCCGCTGATGACCTGCTCGAGGCGGTTCTCGAACTTCTGCAGCCCACCCATGCGCGCCTCCTCTCTGCGTGCCGTGGCCCTGGCCGTCCGGGGGCCGTCCGGGGATTCCGTCCGGTGGTCGGGGCAGGGAGCCCCGGTTGATCGTATCGGTCGGGGCCATGGGTTCGGGCACGGCGCATCGGCTCGGCCGGTCGGGGCCGGTTTGGGGATGCCCGACGGGCTGGGATAACCTGAGCCCGCTTCACGCGCGAGTGGCGGAATAGGCAGACGCGCACGGTTCAGGTCCGTGTGTCCGAGAGGACGTGGGGGTTCAACTCCCCCCTCGCGCACGTACGTACGTGAGTAGCCCCGGGGATGACCTGGGGCTCTACTCAT
>CAZRKV010000148.1:0-5765 GCA_964600305.1 uncultured Nocardioides sp.
GCGTGGTCAGGGAACCCGCCCGCCGGGTCAGCACCCGCACCCGCCAGCCTGCCGCCAGCAGCCTGGGGACCAGGGCGCCGCCGATGTAGCCGGTGGCGCCGGTGACCAGCGCGGTCCGGTCGGGGTCCCCGGCCCGGACGGAGCCGGGGGAGGAGGGGGCAGGGGTCGAGGTCATCGGTTCACCTTCCGGTCGCGAGCACGGGTGGGAGGAGGAGCAGCATCCCGACCGACCAGGTCAGGTGCGCCAGGATCGGGGCGAGCAGGCCGCCGCTGGCCGCCCGCAGCCAGCCGGTGAGCAGTCCGAGGAAGGCCGCGCCGGCCACGAGCAGCCACACGCCGCTGCCGACGGCGGTCCCGGTGTAGAGCAGCGTGGTCACCGGCAGCGCGGCGGCGCGGGGGAGTGCCTGCCACAGGGCGCCGCGGAAGAACATCTCCTCGGCGACCCCGTTGCCGGCCGTGACCAGCACGGCCACCGGGAGGACCATCGCCTCCCCCTGGGCCAGCAACGCTTCTGCGGGCTCCCGGAGCCACGCGACCCCGGCGACGGCGGCGCCCACCGCGAGGCACGCGCCGAGGGCGGCCGCGCCGGTCGCCAGGCCGAGGAGACCCGGCCGGAGGCCGAGCCCGTGGCGCGGCAGGGGCCCGGCGGCCAGGGCCGCCACCGCCCAGAGCAGCCCGGTGGCGGTCGCGCCGGCCACGAACGCCGGGTCGCCCGGCGACAGCCGCAGCAGCCAGACCAGGGCGGGGAGGCCCAGGAGCAGTCCGGCGACGACCGCGAGCCGGCGCCGGCTGGTGCCGGACCGGTGCCCGGTCGTCGCCGCTGTCCCGGAGTCGTTCACCGCTCGCCTCCGCTCTCCCGCGCCCGCTCGTACCGGGCCAGGGCCTCGCGGCGCTCCTCGCCGTGGTCGACGATCTGCTCAGGGTACCCGTGCGCGTAGCCGTCGGGGTGCCGCCACGGCTCGTGCGGCGCCCGGCCGGGCAGGTGCGCCAGCTCGGGGACCCAGCGGCGTACGTAGGCGCCCTCCGGGTCGAACCGCTTCCCCTGGGTGACGGGGTTGAAGACCCGGAAGTACGGCGCCGCATCGGTGCCGGTGCCGGCGACCCACTGCCAGCTGTGGTTGTTGGAGGCCAGGTCGCCGTCGACGAGGTGGTCGAGGAAGTGGCGGGCCCCGACCTGCCACCGCACGTGCAGGTCCTTGACCAGGAAGCTGGCGACGACCATCCGCACCCGGTTGTGCATCCAGCCCTCGGCGAGGAGCTGGCGCATCCCGGCGTCGACGAACGGGAACCCCGTGCGGCCCGCCCGCCAGGCCGCCACCTCGGGCGCCACCACCTCGGGGGCGTCCCACGCCAGGCCGGCGAGCGCCGGACGCAGGTCGCCCCACGCGGACCCGGGGTGGTGCCACAGCACGTCGGCGTGGAACTCCCGCCAGCACAGCTCCGTGGTGAAGGTGCGTGCGCCCTCGCTCGCGGGGGACCCGGGTCCGCTCACCCCGGCCAGGTCGGCCAGCAGCGTGCGCGGGTGCAGCTCGCCGAGCTTGAGTGCGGCGGACAGCCGGCTCGTCGCGTCGCGGTCCGGGCGGTCCCGGTCGGTGGCGTAGCCGGCGAGGTCGTCGTGCAGGAAGTCCTGCCAACGGGCCTGCGCCGCCTCCTCGCCCGCCCCCTGCGCGGCCGACGCCTCGACCGTCTCGCCCCCGGGCCCGCGGTGCCAGCGCAACCCGTCGGGCACCGGCAGCGGGTCCGGCGCCCCGTGGTCGCGCCAGGCCCGGGAGAACGGGGTGAACACCTGGTACGGCGTCCCGCCCCCGGTGCGCAGGGTGCCGGGCGGGACGGCGTACGGGCTGCCGGAGGGCTCCAGGGCGATGCCGTCGGCGGCCAGCCGCTCGGCGACCCGGTCATCGCGCGCCCGGCCGTACGGCGTCGTCTCGGCCGTGACGTGCACGCGCGTCGCGCCGGCCTCGGCGGCGAGGTCGGACAGCACCTCGGCCGGGTCGCCGCTGCGCACCACGAGGGCGCCGTCGGTGGCGCGGTGCAGGTCGGCGAGGGAGGCCTCCAGCCGTCGTGCCCGGGCCGCCCCGGCACGGCGCAGGTGCGGGTCGCGCACGAAGACCGGGAGGACGTCCCCCTCCGCGGCCGCGGCGTGCAGCGCCGGGTGGTCGGCGAGCCGCAGGTCGCGGCGGAACCACAGCAGCGCGGTCATCGGTGCACCTCCGGGAGGGTCGTGCCCGGCTGGGGACGCACCAAACCACCGGCGCGGCGCGAGGCCGGAGTCAGCCGACCGTGATCGTGCCCGCGTCGCCCTTCGCGAGGTGGCGCGAGATCACCATCCGCTGGATCTGGTTGGTGCCCTCGAAGATCTGCATCACCTTCGCCTCGCGCATGAACCGCTCGACCGGGAAGTCGCGGGTGTAGCCGTAGCCGCCGAGCACCTGGACGGCGTCGGTGGTCACCTTCATCGCGTTGTCGGTGGCCACCATCTTCGCGATCGACGCCTCCCGGCTGAACGGCAGGCCGCGGTCCTTCAGGCGGGCCGCGTGCAGCGTGGTGGCGCGGGCGGACTGGACCGCGGCCTCCATGTCGGCGAGCACGAACGCGAGGCCCTGGTGCTCGATGATCGGCTTCCCGAAGGTCTCCCGCTCCTTGGCGTAGGCGACGGCGTGGTCCAGCGCCCCCTGGGCCAGGCCGGTGGCGACCGCGGCGATGCCGAGCCGCCCGGCGTCGAGGCCGTTCAGGGCGATGCGCAGCCCCTCGCCCTCCTCGCCCAGGCGCCGTTCGGCCGGGACCCGTACGCCGTCGAAGCGCATCGTGGCCGTGGCCGAACCGGTCAGCCCCATCTTCCGCTCGGGGGCGTCCGCCTCCAGCCCCGGCGTGTCGGCGGGGACAAGGAAGCCGGAGATGCCGTTGCGCTCCTCGGAGGTGCGGGCCATCACCTTGTAGAAGTCCGCGTGCCCGCCGTGGGTGGTCCACGCCTTGGCGCCGTTGATCACGTAGTCGTCGCCGTCCCGGCGGGCGGTCGTGCGCATGGCCGCCGGGTCCGAGCCCGCGTGCGCCTCGGAGAGGCAGTACGCGCCGAGCAGGGTGCCGCCGAGCATCTCGGGCAACCACCGCTGCTTCTGCTCCTCGGTGCCGCGGGTGACGAGCCCGAAGCAGGACAGGCCGTGCACCGAGACCCCCACCCCGACCGAGGACCAGACCGCGGCGATCTCCTCGAGCACCTGCAGGTAGACCTCGTAGGGCTGCCCGCCCCCGCCGTACTCCTCGGGGTAGGGGAGGCCGAGGATCCCCATCTCGCCCAGCATCGCGAAGACGTCGCGGGGGAACGCCTCGTCGGCCTCGGCCTGCGCGGAGCGGGGCAGCAGCTCCTTGCCGGCGACCTCGCGGACGAGGCGGAGGAGCTCGGCGGCCTCTTCGGTGGGTACGACGCGGTCGGCGGGCATGCGGGCCTCCAGGAGACGCAGAGTGGACGCGGAACAGTACGGAAGTTGGTCTCAGCGTACTGTTGTGCCTACGCTCACACCAAGTCCCGACCCCGTCCCCGGCAAGGAGCGAGATGACCCCCGACGACCGCGTGCGCGAGCTGCTCGACACCTGGACCGGTGACGAGCTCGACGTCGCCGAGCTGCTCTGCGACCGCCACCCGTCCGACGCCGTCGCCTTCACGATCGTGCAGGCCGACCTGACCGCGCGCGACCTGACCTACGGCGAGCTGGGGGAGCGCTCCCGCCGGGCCGCCGCGGCCTTCGCCGCGCTCGGGGTCGGCGCCGGTGACCGCGTCGCGACCCTGATGGGCAAGTCCGAGGAGTACGTCGTCACCCTGCTCGGGCTGTGGCGGGCCGGTGCGGTGCACGTGCCGTTGTTCACCGCCTTCGCGCCGCCCGCGATCGCGCTGCGGCTGCACGGGGCCGAGGCCAAGGTCGTGGTCGCCGACGCCGACCAGCGCCACAAGCTGGAGCCGGGGGCGGACGACATCCCCGCCGACGCGCCCTGGCACGTCGTCACCGCGGGTGAGCTGCCAGTGCCGGACGGAGGGGCCGACCCGGCCGACGCGCCCCGGGTCCCGCGCTCGGGCGACGCCGAGCTCATCCGGCTGTTCACCTCCGGCACGACCGGCACCCCCAAGGGCGTGCCGATCCCGGTGCGGGCGGTCGCCTCCTTCCAGACCTACCTCGAGTACGGCCTGTACGTGACCGAGGACGACGTCTTCTGGAACGCCGCCGACCCGGGCTGGGCCTACGGCCTCTACTACGCGATCACCGCCCCGCTGGCCGCCGGCCGCCGCTCCCTGCTGCTGCAGGCAGGCTTCTCCCCGGAGCTGACCTGGCAGGTGCTGTCGACGTACGGCGTCACCAACCTCGCCGCCGCGCCCACCGTCTTCCGGGCCCTGCGCAGCGGTGGGGTCGAGGTCCCCTCGGACCTGAGGCTGCGGCGGGTCACGTCGGCCGGCGAACCGCTGAACCCGGAGATGGTCGCCTGGGGCGAGGCCAACCTCGGGGTGGCCATCCACGACACCTACGGCCAGACCGAGCTCGGCATGTGCGTCAACAACGGGTGGCACCCCGACGTCGCCGGTCCGGTCAAGGAGGGGTCGATGGGGCGCCCGCAGCCGGGCTGGTCGCTGACGGTCCTCCAGGACACCTCCGACGAGCCCGCCGCCCCCGGCGAGCAGGGACGTGTCGCGGTCGACCTGGAGAACAGCCCCGGCATGTGGTTCACCGGCTACGTCGACGCGCCGGAGAAGACCGCGGAGCGGTTCTCGCCGGACGGCCGGTGGTACTTCACCGGTGACGCGGGGTCGATGGACTCCGACGGCTACCTCTTCTTCTCCGCCCGGGACGACGACGTGATCATCATGGCCGGCTACCGGATCGGCCCGTTCGAGGTCGAGTCCGCGCTGCTGGGCGACTCCCGGGTCGCCGAGGCCGCCGTGGTCGGCGTACCGGACGAGCTGCGGGGCGAGGTCGTCGAGGCGTACGTCGTCCTGGCGCCCGGGGCGGAGGAGACCGCGACCCTGGCCGACGAGCTCAAGCAGCGGGTCAAGGGCCAGCTGGCCGCCCACGCCTACCCGCGGCGGATCCACGTGGTCGAGGAGCTGCCGAAGACGCCGAGCGGCAAGATCCAGCGGTTCGTCCTCCGCGAGCGCGCCGGCCGCTGACCGGGGGGCACGGGGATGGTCGCGCGACGCCGGACGCGCCGGCAGGAGGAGCTGCTCGGGCGGCTGGTCGAGGTGATGGCCGCCGAGGGGTTCGCCCGGTTCACCCTCGACGACCTGGCCGAGCGGCTGCGCTGCTCCAAGACCACGCTCTACGCGCTCGCGCCGACCAAGCACGAGCTGGTGGTCGAGGTGGTCAAGGCCTACTTCCGGGCCGCGGTGCCGACCGTGGAGGCCCGGGTGGCCGGCGTCACCGACCCCGTGGCCCGGGTGGAGACCTACCTGGCCGCCGTGGCGGCGTACCTCTCCCCGCTGTCGCGGGAGTTCATGGAGGACCTCTCCGCGTTCGGCCCCGCCCGGGAGGTCTACCAGCGCAACACCGCCGCGGCGGCGCGCCGGATCCGCGAGCTGATCGCGGAGGGGGTGGAGTCCGGTGCCTTCCGCGAGGTGCACGCCGCCTTCGTCGGCGAGATCGTGGCCGTGGCGATGTTCGAGATCCAGCGCGGCGAGATGTTCGCCCGGCTGGAGATGAGCGACGCCGAGGCCTACGTCGAGCTGGCCTCCCTCGTGGTCCACGCCCTCCGCTGACCCGGCTCCTCGGTCTCGCCGAGTCGGC
>CAZRKV010000148.1:5865-6953 GCA_964600305.1 uncultured Nocardioides sp.
CGGCTCCTCGGTCTCGCCGAGTCGGCCCCGGGGACGTGTCGATCCGTGGCGGCGCCGTTCGACCTGGGGGTGAACGGGCCCTGGACGGCACACCCGGAGGAGGAACGAACCGATGGCCCACCTCACCGTGGACTACATCATCTCGCTCGACGGCTGCGCGGCCGCGGACGGCTGGCCCGGCTACTGGGGCATGGAGGGGCCGGAGTACCTGGCCTGGCTGGCGGAGTCGGAGGAACACGTGGCCCTGCTGGGCGCGACGACCTACCGGCTGATGTCCGGGTTCGCCGCCGAGATGCCCGACGAGCCCAGCTTCGCCGCCCTCACGGCGATGTCGAAGGTGGTGTTCTCCTCCACCCTGGAGGCGCCGCTGTCGTGGGCCAACACCGAGCTGGTCGGTGGCGACGCCGTCGACGCGGTGCGGCAGATGAAGCGGCGCGGCTCGCGGCCCCTGCAGACCCTCGGCAGTCTCGGCCTGGGCCGGTCGCTGCTCGCGGCCGGTGTGGTGGACCGGTTCCGGGTGGTGGTCTTCCCGGTCATCACCGGCGCCACCGGACGGGACCGCATCTTCGACGGGTATCCCGACATCGCCCTCGACCTGGTCGACAGCCGCACGTTCGACGGGCGGCTGCAGCTGCTCGAGTACGTCCCCACCGTGCTCGACCCACCACCCGGCCCCCGCGCGTGAACCGATTCGGTCCCGCGCCGCACGCACGGTGCGGTGGATCCGAGCCACCTGGTGACTCGGATCAACCGCACTCGTGTGGCCTCACGAGCTCGCGAGGTCCGCGTGCTCCTCACGCAGCTGCCGCTTGAGGATCTTCCCGCTCGGGTTCTTCGGCAGCTCCTCGGCGATGACCACCTGCTTGGGCGTCTTGTAACCGGCCAGGCGGCCCCGGGTGTGCTCGACGACCTGCGCCTCGGTGACCTGCGCTCCCGGCTTGGGTACGACGACCGCCACGACCGCCTCGACCCAGTGCGGGTGGCTGACCCCGAAGACGGCGACCTCGGCGACGTCGTCGAGCTCGTAGATCGTCTCCTCGACCTCGCGACTGGCGACGTTCTCCCCTCCGGTCTTGATCATGTCCTTC
>CAZRKV010000149.1:0-6947 GCA_964600305.1 uncultured Nocardioides sp.
CTGGTGCAGGCCGCTGGCGCTCATGTCGAAACCGGAACTGCTCATGTCGTGCTACCTCAGGCGCGGAGGTTCTTCGACGCGGCGTTCGCCACGTTCTTGATGAACTCGTCGGCGTTCTCGTTGGTCCGGCTGTTCAACTTGGTCGACGAGGCGTGCACGTCCTCGGTGAGGTGACGCGTGCTGCTGCGGACGGCTCCGAGCTCCTGGTCGCCCACACCACCCTCGGCCATCTGCTGCTGGTAGCTCTGCTGTCGGTCGACGTTGTCGGCCGAGGTGCGGAAACCACCCAGGTTCCTGTTCGTCTCGTCCGAGTGGCTCTGGACAGCACCACGGTCGATGCGGAGTCGGTCAGTCATGTCTGTGTCCTTTTCGTCCTTGGAGAGGTCAGAAGCGCTCGGTGGGGGTGCTACTAGCTGCGGATGTTGTTGACGTGGTTGTGCAGGCCCAGGCCCTCTGACTCCACGATGCGGTTCTCGCCCTTCTGGGAGTCCGCGCTCGCCTCCTCGTGCATGCCGGTCTGGCGCACGTATCGGGTGCTGTTGTCGGCGTTCGCGTTGTGGAGGCCACCGCCTGCGTTGAGGCTGTTCGCCGTGGCCATCGAGCCGTTGGCGCCCTGGGAGGCGAAGGCGCCCTTGTTCTGGCTCTGGAAGCCCTCCGAGGCAGCCATCTGCTTCTTGGCGATGCTCTGGGAGTTGGCGCCCTCGTCGCCGATGGCGTTGTTCTTCTGCTGGAATCCGCTGTACCCGTCGGTCAGCGACACACGGTTAGCCATGCCTTACTCCGTCCCCTGTTGGCGTGGGTGAGCCGCGACGTGGGTGCCGACAGCCCTGACTTCACGATCACCCTAATCCCCGTTCCTTGGTGATGCCAAACCCCATGTCGTGTGCGAGCAAGGCCGAGTAGCACGGCGTTCCCGAGCCGACCTGGTCAGCTCTCCTCGTCGACCCGTGCGGTCTGGATGAGCGAGTACCCCCCGTCGCGGTCCACGAACATCGCCCGCCCGCGGGGAAGTCGCCTGGAGGGGTTGCCGCCGATGAGGCGGCCCTCCATCCGGTCGCCGCTGAACATGAAGCCGGGGGTGCTCAGGTCGATCAGCCGCTGGATCAACGGCTGGAAGACCGCACGCGACATGCCGCCGGTGCGCCGGGCGAGGATCAGGTGGAAGCCGAGGTCGCGGCCCTGCGGCAGCAGGTCCACCAGTGGCCCCAGCGGGTCGCCCTGGGAGGTCGCCACCAGGTCGTGGTCGTCGACGATCACGAAGACCTCGAGCCCGCTCCACCACGAGCGGTCGCGCAGCTGCTCCGAGGTGACGTCGGGACCCGGCACCCGCGCCTGGATCGCACCGGCCAGCTCGGAGGCCATCTGGGCGGTCTGCTCGGTGGTGGTCGCGTAGACCAGGCGGTACTCCTCGGGCACCACGTCGAGCAGCGCGCGCCGCGGGTCGACCACCGCGATGCTGATCTCGTCGGGACTGCGGGTGCGGACCAGGTTGTGCACGATCAGCTTCAGCAGGTTCGACTTGCCGGTCTCACCGTCGCCGTACACCTGCAGGTGTGGGTCCGCGCCGTCCAGCTCGATGTCGGCCGGGCCCAGGTTGAGCTCGGAGAGGCCCATCAGCAGACCGCTGTCGCCGCGCTCGATCGGGGGCAGGTCGGCGAGGGTGACCAGGCGGGGGAGGACCTCCACACGGGCCACCGCCCGGTCGCCCCACTTCTCGCGGATCGCCTCGATCAGCTCACCCTGGTGGGCGTCCGCCGCCGACTCCTCGTCCTGGGGCAGCTCGCGGACCGGGAGCGCTGCCTGGAACAGGTGCGCGTCCTTGCGGGTGCCGGTGGCGCCACGGCCGTTGGCGTCAGCGGCGATCTGCTCCATGAGCTTGCGCTCGAACTCGGAGTCGTAGACGTCGTTGATCCGCAGCTCCAGCCGTCCACCCATGGAGCCCTGCATCCGCATGCGCACCTGCATCGTCTGGGTCACGGTGACGACCACGTGGATGCCGAAGTTCGTGCCCCGTGCCGCGATGTCGGCGATCAGGTAGTCGAGGTCGTCCCACTCGTCGCGGAAGGACCCCCACCCGTCGACCACGAGGAAGACGTCGCCCTGCTCGTCGACGAACTCGCCCGCCGCGCGGCGCTGGCGGAAGGTGGCCATCGAGTCGACCCCGTGGTCGCGGAAGAGCGCCTCCCGCCGGTCCAGCATGGACCGGATGTCGTTGACCGTGCGGCCGATCCGTTCCGGGTCGACGCGGCTGGTGACCGTGGCGACGTGGGGGAGCTGCTGCAGGGGGCTCAGGGACCCGCCCCCGTAGTCGATCAGGTAGAACGCGACGTCCCCCGGCGCGCGGGTCATCGCCAGCGACATCACCATGGTCCGGATCAGGGTCGACTTGCCGGTCTGCGGTGATCCGGTGATGATCAGGTTCGCGCCGCCGCCGCTGAAGTCCCAGTCCAGCGGGTACTGCGCCTGGTGGCCCGGGTCGTCCACGAGCCCGAGCACGGCCCGGCATCCCCGTGGGTCCGCGTCGATGGCCAGGTCCACCAGGTCGCCGAGGGGGAGCTTGGCGGGCAGCGGATCCAGCCACACCGGACGCACCGGGTCGGCGCCGGTGCCGGCGATCTGCTCGCAGATCACGTCCAGCACCGAGCCTGCCCCGGAGTCGGTGTCGTCCTGGTCGCCCCCGGCCGTCGGCTCCTGGGACGCCTGTGCGGCCAACCACTCGCCCAGGCCGTTGACGGCCACGTAGGGCACGACCGGGACGACCGTCTTCGGACCGGCGCTGGGCGGGACGTACGGCGAGGACACCAGCGCCGCCTTGAACCGCTCGAACACGGTGGTGTCCACCTTGAGGTAGCCCGACCCCGGCTCGGGCGGCAGGTGGAAGGCGTCGGGGACCCCGATCGCGTCGCGGCTCTCGCTCTCGGAGAAGGTGCGCAGGCCGATCCGGTAGGACAGGTGCGACTCGAGTCCGCGGATCTTGCCCATCTCCAGCTTCTGGCTCGCCAGCAGCAGGTGCACACCGATCGACCGGCCGATTCGCCCGACGGCGACGAACAGCTCGGCGAAGTCCGGCTTGGCCGTCAGCAGCTCGGCGAACTCGTCGATGATCACCAGCAGGTGGGGGAGCGGCTCGAGGTCCTCGCCGGCGTCGATGCGGTCCTGGTACGCCGTCACGTTGGGCAGGTTGCCCGCCTTCTTCAGGATCTCCTGGCGCCGCTGCATCTCGCCGTACAGCGCATCCCGCATCCGGTCCACGAGGGTGAGGTCGTCCTCGAGGTTGGTGATCATCCCGGCGATGTGGGGGATGTGCTCCATCGACGCGAAGGTGGCGCCACCCTTGAAGTCCACGAGCATCATCGCCAGCCGGTCCGGGCCGTGGCCGATCACCAGCGAGCTGACCAGCGTCCGCAGCATCTCCGACTTGCCCGAACCGGTCGCGCCGACGACGAGCCCGTGCGGGCCCATCCCGCCGTGGGCGGACTCCTTGAGGTCCAGCACCACGGTGCCGCCGTTCTGCCCGACGCCGATCGGCACCCGCAGGTGGTCGCGCAGCGGGCGCGCCCGCCAGGTCTGGCGCAGGTCCAGCCGGGCCGGGTCGGCCACCCCGAGGATCTCCGGGAGCCCGACGGTGTCGGTCAGGTCCTCGCCCCCGGCGTCCTCGAGCGTCAGCCGCAGCGAGGACAGGCTGCGGGCGATCGTGGGCGCCAGCCCGGGGGCGGGCAGGTCGACGCCGAAGGGCTCATCGCGCCCGGACATCGTGGCCACCTCGCCGTCGCTGGAGAGCATCACCCGGACGTCGACCTGCTCCGGCTCCTGCTTGGGGTCGTCGAGCAGGCTCACCACGTGCACGCCCAGCGCGGCCAGCGGCACCTGCGGGTCGGGGGAGACGATCTGTTGCCCTGGCTGGAGCCCCTCGCTGTCGACGATCACCACCAGGCGCGACGCGGGGGCGGCCTGACCGCCCCGGGCCCGCTGGAAGCGGTCGAGCCGGGTCTCCATCTCCGTGGCCAGGAGCTCGTCCATCGCGGCCACCGACGTCGCGATCCGGCGGGCCGGCACCTCACCGTCCAGCGCCGTGGGGTCCTGCACGTGCGGCAGCCACTTCGTCCAGTCCCAGGCATCGGCACTGCCCTCGGAGCGCACGATCGCCAGCGACACGTCGTTGGGGGTGTGCAGGGTCACGAGCTGCAGCGCGACCGAGGTGGCGAGCGCGCGACGGTGCTCGCTGGCGCCGATGACGCTGAGCTGGCTGACCCGGGAGAGCGGCAGCGTGATCGGCTGGTCCCGCAGCGTGGCGTAGCGCTGCTGCAGCTCCTGGGCGGCCTGCAGGCAGACCGGGTCCAGGTCGTTGAGCGGCCCGGTGTCGAAGTCCAGCGTCAGCCCCGCCGCGAGCGGGACGTCCCCGGTCCCGAGCCGGATGCCGAGGTGGTCGGCGTGGTTGCCGCGTCGCTCCCAGCGCCGGGTGTCGTCGCGGGCGATGTCGAGCAGCTCCTCGATCCGGGGGAAGCGCCACGCCTGCGCGGCACGCTGGTCGGCGATCTGCTGCCGGATGTCGCGACGCAACGCCTCGATGTAGTCCAGGTAGCGCTCCCGGCTCTCCCGGACCTGGCGCTTGGTGCCGCTGCGCTGGCTGATCATCATCAGCGATCCGATCGCGATCATGCCGAGCATCGCCAGGAAGGCCGCTACCACCATGATCGGCCGGTCCCGCTGGGTGAGCGCGATCGACAGTGAGCCGGTGCCGCCCATGATCGGCATCATCAGCATGCCCGCGCCGGCCATGGGGGGTGCCCCCTGCCCGCGCTGTGGTGGTGACTCGATCGAGACCGGATCACCGCCGACGCTCGGCGGCTCGATGCGCGCGGGTCGCTTGACCAGCGTCGTCGTCACGGTGCGGCCCCCTACCATGGTGCGGTCCGGACGGGGCGCCGGGAGTGCGGGCCGCCCCACCGGCAAGGATAGGCTCGCGGTGGCCGAGGGTCACCCGGGGAGTCGACCAGGACGATTGGCAGCGACCACGAGGGGGATGGCGCGGGTGCAGACCGCCTACAGCAGGGTCACCGTGCTGACCGCCGACCGCACGGTCGACCTCGCGCTCCCCAGCGCGCTCCCGTTGTCCGACGTGCTGCCGCAGGTGATGCGGTACGCCGCCCCCGAGGCCGGGTCCGAGGCCTCGCCGATCACCTGGACGCTCTCCCGCGTGGGCGGGACGGGCATGTCGCTGTCGCAGACGTTGGCCGAGGCCGGCGTGGGCGACGGCGAGGTGCTCGAGCTGCGCCCGGAGACCCAGGAGATCCGCCCCGCGCTGGTCGAGGACGTCCGCGACGCGGTCGAGGACAGCGTCGACGCCGCGGGCGGCGTGTGGTCCACCCGCACCACCGGCGCGTTCGCGGTGCTCGCCGGCACCGCCGTGCTCGTCGTGCTCGGCCTGCTGGTCTGGGTGGGGCGCATCGGCGGGCCGGCGGCCTGGGCGGAGCTGGGCAGCCCGGTGCCCGTGGTGCTCGTCGTCGCCGTGCTGCTCTTCGCCACCTGGTGGTCCTCGTGGGTGCGGCACGACCTCGGGTCGCAGGTCGCGGCCGCCGGGGCGATGGCCTGGGGGGCCCTCCTCGGCCTGTCCATCGCCTCGGCCGCCGACCTCGACGGCTCCCTCACCCTGACCGTGTGTGCCGCCGTGGTCGCCGCGATGGCGGGTGTCGCCCGGCTCCTGGTCCCCACCACGACGGCACACGTGGCGTTCGCCGCCGTGCTACTGGTCGCCGGAGCGGTGGAGGCCGCCGCTGCGGCGGGGCTGTTCCCGGTCGACCAGGCGCGCCGGGTGGTGCCGGTGCTGGGCCTGCTCACGCTCGGGGTGCTGCCCCGGGTCTCGCTGACCGTCGGCGGGCTGGCGAGCGCCGACTACCGGGTGCGCCATGTCGGCCGCCTCGACCTGACCACGCTGCGGTCGCGCTACCGCGAGAGCAACGCGATCCTGGTCGGGCTGCTGCTGGGCATCACCGTGCTCGTGGGTTGGGGCTGCCTGGCGATGCTCGCCGGCGGCACCTCCTGGGAGCGGGCCCTCGCGGTCGCGATGGGGCTCGTCCTGGTGATGCGCTCCCGGCTGTTCTCCCGGACCCAGCACATGCTCGCGCTGCGGGTCGGCGGCCTGGCGGTGCTCACCGCCGCGGCCCTCGGCTTCGCCCTGGACCGGCCGGAGCTGCTGCCCTGGGTGGGTGCGGCGTTCGCCGGCGGCCTGGCGGCCTGGATCGGCCTGGCCTCGCTGCCGCTCTCGGAGATCCCGCGGGCCCGGGTCAAGCGCACCCTGAACATCGTCGAGTTCCTGGTCGTCGTCGTGACACTGGTGCTGATGTTCGGGACGCTGGGCGTCTACGACCTGCTCGGAGGAGCGTTCGGGTGAGCGACGACAGAGACGACAGGCGACCGGCCGACGAGCGCGACGACGAGGCCAGGACCGACCTGGGGGACCTGCGGGACCTGCAGGACGATCGGGACGGGGACGACCAGCCCGACCCGGCCGTCCTCCGGCGCCGGCAGGCGGAGGGCGCGGCCGGGGACCTCGCCCGGATGGGGATCGACCCCAGCAGCCTCGGGCTGGGCGAGGGAGGGCCGATCACGGCCGCCGACGACCGAGCGACGACGGGAGCCGCGGAAGGGGACTCCGCCGGGGGCTCGGTGGTGCCGCTGCGCCCGGAGTTCACCGAGCACCCCACCGAACCCCCCGTCACCCACCCCACCGGCCCGGGTGGCGCGTCCACCGCCTGGCCGGACGGGGCCACGCAGGCCCCGGCGCCCGCCCCGACCGAGGAGCCGGCGCGACCCCCGACCGACCCACGGGCCCGGCAGCCCTTCCGGGGCGCGGACCGGAAGCGGCTCCTGCGCAGCGTGGTCCAGGGCCTGGTCACCCCGGACAGCGCGGTGGCGATGCAGGACGAGCGGGCGCTCGTCGAGGCCGT
>CAZRKV010000150.1:0-6937 GCA_964600305.1 uncultured Nocardioides sp.
CCCCCGCACCCCCTGGGCGTCGCCGTTGCTCTTCTCGCCGGGGGCGTGCGCGGCTTAGTGGTCGTTGCCTACGTCGGACGGCCCGGCCGCGGCCGCCACGATCAGCGAGTCGTAGGGGTGCAGGGTCTCCCGGCCGAGCACCTCCGAGGTCACCACCTGCCGCTCGAGGTCGATCGCGGTGACGTCGCCGAGCAGGACCTGGACGTTGTCCTGCTTCGACAGCACCTCGCGGGTCGGGGGCGCGATGTCCCCGGAGGAGAGGATCCCGGTGGCCACCTGGTAGAGCAGCGGCTGGAACAGGTGGTGGGTGGTCCGGGCCACCATGGTGACGTCGACGTCTGCGCGCTTGAGCGCCTTGGTGCCGAAGAGGCCCCCGAAGCCGGAGCCGATGACGACCACCCGGTGCCGCTTCGCCGGTGCCGCGGTTGCCATGGAGCCACCTTCCTGCCGAGCATTGGTTGCGGCCGACACGACATCGGCGCACACTGGTCACCGCCTATGGTGATGCCTTACCCAGTTCGGCCACACTCCTAGCCGAGTGTGACGAAGACGGTGTGGGGGCTGTTTGGGACGAGGAGACCGAGGGTAGGTACCGATGGTACGGGTAATGTGGGGCCCTCTCGGGCTGCCTCGTCGCCGAGCGTGAGGGAACGTCACGAATGCCAGTGAACCGACAGGCACTCCCGCTGGGAGCGAGTCCTCGCTCCGTCGCGGACGCCCGCCGGTGGGTCGTCGCGATCTGCGAGGAGCTCGGGCGCGACGACCTGGTCGAGTCCGCCCAGCTGGCGGTCTCCGAGCTGGTCACCAACGCCATCCTGCACGGGACGCCGCCGCTCACGGTGCGGGTGCGCGGCACCCACGAGCACCCGCGGGTGGAGGTCTCCGACGGCTCCCGCGAGCCACCGGTGCCCAAGTTGCCCGACGAGGACGACCTGCTCTCCACGATCGGTCGCGGCCTGGACATCGTGGCGATGTGCTCCGCCGCGTGGGGCGCCCACGTGGAGACCTCCGGGAAGGTCGTCTGGTTCGTCCCGACGCCCGAGCCCGACCCCGACACCGCCCCCGACGGCGACCTGTACGAGGTCGACCACGAACCGGCGCTGCCGACCGGCGTACCGGGATCGGAGGTCACCCTCGTGTGCCTGCTCGGCGTCCCGGTCCGCGACTACCTCGACTTCCGCAACCACTACCGTGAGCTGCGCCGCGAGCTGCGCCTGATCGCGCTCGCCCACGGCACGGAGTACCCGATCGCCCGGCACCTCTCGGACCTGTTCGCCCGGTTCGAGTCCGAGGCCCCGATGCTGCTCGGCCTGGACGGCATCAGCGAGGCCCTCGACACCCGGGAGGAGACCGTCGACCTCGAGGTGAAGGTCCCGGTCGCCGTCCTCCCCACCATCAAGCAATCGCTGACCCTCCTCAAGCTCGCCGACACCTTCTGCCGCAGCGAGCGGTTGCTCGCGGTCGCGACGAGTGAGCAGCAACAGCGGTTCGAGGACTGGTACTTCGGCGAGTTCATCGAGCAGGTGGGCGGTCGCCAGCCCCGCGCCTGGAAGGGGCTGGCCGCGCACGCGGTCTGACCGCCTCCCTCACCCGTAGCCGAGCTCGTGCAGCCGGCCCTCGTCGATGCCGAAGTGGTGGGCGACCTCGTGGACCACGGTGACCCGGATCTCGTCGACGAGGTGGTCCTCGTCCTCACACATCCGCTGCAGCGGGTTGCGGTAGACGAAGATCTGGTCGGGCAGGCCGGTGTGGTTGGCCGGCCGCTCGGTCAGGGCCAGCCCGTCGTAGAGCCCCAACAGGTCCGGGTCCTCCGGGGGCGGGTCGTCCTCGACCAGCACCACGACGTTGCTGACCTGCTCGGCCAGCTCCTCGGGGATCTCGTCGAGGGCCAGCTCGACCAGCTGCTCGAACCGCTCCCTGCTGACCTCCACCGGCATGCAGCCATTGTGCCGAGCCCCGGGAAACGGACGAGCCCCGGACCGTGGTGGTCCGGGGCTCGTGCATGGCGACCCCGACGGGACTCGAACCCGCGGCCTCCGCCGTGACAGGGCGGCGCGCTAACCAACTGCGCTACGGGGCCAGGTGCCTGCTTGATGAGGCCGATGAACTCTAACCCATCCTGCCACGCCGATCCCAATCGGGAACAACGGGGGCCGGAGGGGCCAGCGTCCGCACCCCCAACGGGATTCGAACCCGTGCTACCGCCGTGAAAGGGCGACGTCCTAGGCCGCTAGACGATGGGGGCCTGCGCACGTGGGCGGCGTACCGCCGGCGCGCCGGACCAGCATAGACGCGGCGCCGGGGGGCTCCAAACCACGCGTTCGGTCCGGGGTCGGCACCGCGCCCCCGATAGTGTCGCGCCATGGTCACCAGCGTGTACGTCGCCTCGGCGGAGGGGTTCACCGGCAAGTCGACCGTGGCGCTCGGCGTGCTCGACCAGCTCTCGCGGGCCGTCGGGCGGGTCGGCGTCTTCCGCCCCATCGTCCGCGGCGACGCCGGGGGCACCACCGGGGAGGGGACCCGTGACTACGTCCTCGAGCTGTTGTGCGGGCACGAGGCCGTCGACCTCACCTACGAGGAGTGCGCCGGGGTGACGTACGACGACGTGCACGCCGACCCCGCGAAGGCCCTCGACCGGATCGTGGAGCGCTACCACGAGGTGGCCGCGCGGTGCGACGCCGTGCTGGTGGTCGGCAGTGACTACACCGACGTCGGCGCCCCGACCGAGTTCTCCTACAACGCCCGGGTCGCGGCCAACCTCGGCGCCCCGGTGCTGCTCGTGGTCAACGGCCACGACCGGGACGCCGCGGGGCTGCGGACCTACGTCGACATGCTGGACGCCGAGCTGGCCGTCCAGCACGCCACCTGCTTCGCGGTGATCGCCAACCGGGTCACCGACCCCGCGACGGCGCGGGACCCGTCCGCGATCCTGCCCGCCCACCTGCGCGACCGGGTGCCGGCGTACGCGATCCCGGAGGAGCCACTGCTCACCGCGCCGAGCCTGCGCGAGATGATGGCGGCCTGCGGCGGGCACCTGGTCTCCGGCGACCCCGACCTGCTCGGACGCGAGGTCACCGGGCTGGTGGTCGCGGCGATGACCCTCCCCCACATCCTCGACCGCCTGTTCGAGGGGTGCGCGGTGATCACCCCCGGGGACCGCCCGGAGACCGTGCTGGGGACGGTCACCGCCCACCTGTCGACCGGGTTCCCGCAGGTCTCGGGCATCGTGCTCAACGGGGGCATCCCGCTGGCACCGCAGGTGGAGCGGCTGCTCAGCGGGGCCGGGTCGACGCTGCCGATCATCGCGACCGACCTGGGCACCCACGAGACGACCGTGGCGCTCACCGGGCTGCGGGGGCGGCTGACGCTGGACAACCCGCGCAAGGTCGCCACCGCGACGACGCTGTTCGCCGAGCACGTCGACGGCCCGGCCCTGCTGGACCGGCTCGAGGTGACCGGCACCGACGTGGTGACCCCGCTGATGTTCGAGCACCAGCTCGTCGACGACGCCCGCGCCCAGCGACGCCACATCGTGCTGCCCGAGGGTGAGGAGGACCGGATCCTGCGGGCCGCGGACATCCTGCGGCGCCGCGGCGTGGCCGCCCTGACGCTGCTCGGCGACCCGATCCGGGTCAACGCCCGGGCCGCCGCGTGCGGGGTCGACATCTCCGCCGCGCAGGTCCTCAGCCCCTACGACGAGGAGCTGGTGGAGAGGTTCGCCGCGGCGTACCACGAGCGGCGCCGGCACCGGGGCGTCGACCTGGAGGCGGCCCGGCAGACGGTCACCGACGTCTCCTACTTCGGCACCATGATGGTGCTGCTCGGGCTCGCGGACGGGATGGTCTCGGGGGCCACGCACACCACCGCCCACACCATCCGCCCGGCCCTGGAGGTGATCCGCACCGCCCCGGAGGTCTCCACGGTCTCCTCGGTGTTCTTCATGGCGCTGCGGGAGAAGGTGCTGGTCTACGGCGACTGCGCCGTCGTGCCCGACCCCGACTCCGAGCAGCTCGCGGACATCGCGATCTCCTCGGCCGCGACGGCCGCCGCCTTCGGCGTGGAGCCGCGGGTGGCGATGCTGTCCTACTCGACCGGCTCCTCCGGCACCGGTGCCGACGTGGAGAAGGTCACCCGGGCCACCGCGCTGGTCCGGGAGCGGGCACCGGGGCTGGCGGTGGAGGGCCCGGTGCAGTACGACGCCGCCATCGACCCGGGCGTGGCCGCGACCAAGCTGCCCGACTCCACCGTGGCCGGCCGGGCGACGGTGTTCGTCTTCCCCGACCTCAACACCGGCAACAACACCTACAAGGCGGTGCAGCGCTCGGCCGGGGCCGTCGCGATCGGGCCGGTGCTCCAGGGGCTGCGCAAGCCGGTCAACGACCTCTCCCGCGGCGCGACGGTGCGCGACATCGTCAACACGGTCGCGATCACCGCGATCCAGGCGGGGCGGTCGGCGTGAGCGGGGGACGCGTCGTCCTGGTCCTCAACGCCGGCTCCTCGTCGCTGAAGTACAGCCTGGTCGACCCGGCCACCGGGGCGACCAGGGCCGACGGGCTCGTCGAGCGGATCGGTGAGCGGCAGGGGGCGCTCGAGCACGCGGGGCCCGACGGTGAGCACCGCGAGGAGCAGCGGGTCGCCACCCACGAGGACGCGCTGCGGCTGGCGCTGGCGGCCCTGGAGGAGCACGGCCCCTCCCTGGCGAGGCTGGACCTGGCGGCGGTCGGCCACCGCGTGGTGCACGGCGGCGACCGGTTCTCCCGGCCGGCCCTGGTCACCGACGAGATGGTCGAGGCGGTCCGCGGGCTGGTGCCGCTGGCACCGCTGCACAACCCGGCCAACCTGGAGGGGATCGAGGTGGCGCGCAAGCTCTTCCCCGACCTGCCCCACGTGGCCGTCTTCGACACCGCGTTCCACCACACCCTGCCCGCGCACGCCCACACCTACGCCGTCCCCCTGGCCTGGCGCGAGGAGCTGGGGATCCGGCGCTACGGCTTCCACGGGACGTCGGTCGCGTTCGTCTCCCGGGCCGCCGCGGAGGCGCTGGGGGCGTCGTACGCCGAGGTCAACCAGGTGGTGCTGCACCTGGGCAACGGGGCCTCGGCGACCGCCGTGCGGGGTGGGCGTTCGGTGGAGACGTCGATGGGCCTGACGCCGCTGGAGGGGCTGGTGATGGGCACCCGCTCCGGGGACGTCGACCCCGCCGTGCACGCCCACCTGCACCGCGAGCACGGCTGGTCGCTGCAGGAGATCGACCGGCTGCTCAACCGCGAGTCCGGCCTGGTGGGCCTGGCCGGGGACAACGACGTGCGGTCGATGGTGCGCCGCCGCAACGCCGGCGAGGAGCGGGCGACGCTGGCCTTCGACGTCTACGTGCACCGGATCCGCAAGTACCTCGGCGCGTACGCCGCCGTCCTCGGCCGGCTGGACGCGGTCGTGTTCACCGGTGGGGTCGGGGAGAACTCGGTGGAGGTGCGGGAGGCGGTGCTGGCCGACCTGGAGCACCTGGGGATCGAGCCGGACCCCGCGCGCAACGCCGCACGAGACGCCGGGCACGCGGACGGGCCCCGGCGGATCTCCACCGACGACAGCCGGGTCGCCGCCCTCGTGGTGCCCACCGACGAGGAGTGGGAGATCGCCCGCAGCGCCGTGGACGTCGCCGACTCCGGCTCCCCACCCCCGCCCTGACGAACCGTCCCCCGTGGCGCGACGAACCGTCCCCCCTGACGTGTCGAACCGTCACTCGTGGCGGGTCAGGCCGGCTGGACCACCTGCCCCCGGAAGGTCCGGCGGTAGCGCTGCGGCGAGAGGCCCCGGGAGCGGGTGAAGTGGTGGCGCAGGGTGGCCGCGCTGCCGAACCCGGTCTCCCGGGCGATCCGCTCGACCGGGTGGTCGGTGGTCTCCAGCAGCTGCTCGGCACGCAGCACCCGCTGCGCGGTCACCCAGGCGTGCGGGGTGGCGCCGGTCTCGTCGCGGAACCGCCGGGCGAAGGTCCGCGGTGACATGTGGGCGTGCCGGGCCAGCTGCCCGACGTCGAGCGGTTCGTCGAGGTGCTCCACGATCCAGGCCAGCACGGGGCCGAGCGTCTCGGCGTCGCAGTCGGGCACGGCCCGGGTGATGAACTGCGCCTGCCCCCCGTCGCGGTGCGGAGGCACGACCATCCGCCGGGCGACCGAGGCGGCCGCGGCGGCGCCGTACTCCTGCCGCCAGACGTGCAGGGCCGCGTCGAGGCCGGCGGCGGTGCCGGCGCTGGTGACGACGCGGCCGGCGTCGACGTAGAGCACCTCGGGGACCACCCGCGCCCGGGGGAAGGCCTGTTGCAGCTCAGTGGTGTAGCGCCAGTGGGTGGTGCACTCCAAGTCGTCGAGCAGGCCGGCGGCGCCGAGCACGAAGGCCCCGGAGCAGACCGAGAGGATCCGCGCTCCCCGGTCGTGCGCGGCCCGCAGCGCCTCCAGCACGGGCGGGGGCGGCTGCCGGTCACGCGGCATCGCCGGTACGGCGACCAGGTCGGCCTCGGCGACCCGGTCGAGGCCGTGGGGGACGTCGATGCCGAAGCCCACGGAGGTCGAGTACCGGCCCGCCTGCGGACCGCACACGGCGAAGTCCAGCGTCGGGAGCCCGTCGTCCGTGCGGTCGAGACCGAAGGCCTCGCACAGCACGCCGAGCTCGAACGGCGCCACACCGTCGAAGACGAGGACCGCCACGTTGTCGAGCACGGGTCCATCATGGCACGTCGGTGGCACGAATTCGACGGACCATGACTTTTCTGCCACTCGCGGCAGGATCGCGACGAGCGCACGATGTCTGCCATGGCTACCTTGATCGTGATCCTGACCATCGTCCTCGGCGCCGTCCTGGCGTCGGCACTGCTCACCGTCCGCGAGCTGCGGGGCGACGACCCCACCCGCTCGGCGCACTACTGCCCGCCGCGCAGCCACCT
>CAZRKV010000151.1:0-6909 GCA_964600305.1 uncultured Nocardioides sp.
GGTCGGGCAGGTGCCCGATGCCGCCCTCGGAGGCGTAGACGTCGTTGTGGAAGAAGACGTCGCCCTCGCGCATCTCCTCCAGCGGGAAGTCCCGGACCACCGGGTGCACCAGGGCCGAGTACGAGCGCCCGGTGAGCTTGCGCAGCAGCCGGTCGTGGATGCCGGCGCGGAAGTCGTGGGCATCGCGGATCATCGGGCTGCGGCTGGTGCGCCCGATCGCGGTCTCGACCTCCATCTCGACCGCGGCCAGGCTGCCCTGCACGATCTCCACCAGCACCGGGTCGGCGCTGCGGCCCGCGTCGGCGGTCAGGGTGTCGAACGGGAACTGGGTCGGCGCCCGGCGGGACGTGCGCTGCGCGCCCTCCTCCGGGACCTCCGGGGGGCTGGTCTGCTCGGTCGTCATCGGGTGGCCTCCCGGGTCACGATGATGTTGCGGTACTCGTCGATGCGGGCGCTGAAGCCCGGGTGCAGCGGCACGGTGGAGCCGTACTCCTCGATGATCGCGGGGCCGGGGACCACGGTGCCCGGGGCGAGGTCGGGGCGCCACAGCACCGGGGTGTCGACGTACCCCTCGGCGGCGTCGAAGCAGACCTGCCGCCGGCCGGTCTCCGCGCGCTCCGGCGTCGCGTCCTCGGCCAGGGGCAGCCGCTGGATCCCAGGTCGCTGGATCGGGCCGACCCCGGACACCCGGAGGTTGACCCACTCCACCCGCTGCTGCGGGTCGTCGGCGAAGTCGTAGCCGTAGAGGGCGCGGTGCTCGGCGTGGAACCGGGCGGCGACCTCGTCGAGGACCCGCTGGTCGATCGGACCGTCCGGCACCGGGACCCGCACCTCGAACGCCTGCCCGAAGTAGCGCAGGTCGGCGGTGCGGGCGAACTGGTGGTCCGCGGGCGCGAAGCCCTCGCCGGTCAGGGCGTCCGCCGCCCGGGTGGTGAGCCGGTCGAGGATGCCCTGCACCTCGGCGGCGTCGAGCGTGGCGTGCAGGCTGATGTGGGTCTGCACGTAGTCGTTCTTCACGTCCACCGTCAGCAGCCCGAACGCCGACACGTTGCCCGGGTCCGGCGGCACCAGCACCGTGCCGACACCGAGGATGTCCACCAGCCGGCACAGCAGCAGCGATCCGGAGCCACCGAACGTGGTGAGGGTGAACTCGCGGACGTCGAGGCCGCGCTTGACGGTGACCTGGCGCAGGGCGTTGGCCTGGTTCCAGGCCGAGATCTCCAGGATCCCGGTGGCCGCGGCCTCGGGGGACAGGCCCAGCTGGTCGGCCAGCTTCTCGATCCCGCGCCGGGCGGCGTCGGTGTCCAGCGGGATCTCCCCGGCCAGCAGGTGCGGGGGGATCCGTCCCAGGAACACGTGTGCATCGGTGATGGTCACGTCGGTGCCGCCCCGGCCGTAGCACAGCGGGCCCGGGTCGGCGCCCGCCGAGTGCGGACCGACCTTCAAGGTGCCCTCCGGGGACAGCCAGGCGATGGACCCGCCGCCGGCCCCCACGGTGACCACGTCGATCATCGGGATCTTCGACGGGTAGGCCCCGACGCTCCCCTCGGTGGTCAGGGTGGGCTCGCCGTCGATGACCACGCTGACGTCGGTCGACGTACCGCCGCCGTCGCTGGTGAGCACCTTGTCGAAGCCGGCGACCTTCGCGATCAGCGCGGCGCCCAGCGCGCCCGCGGCCGGCCCGGAGAGCACCGTGGTGATCGGCTGGTGCACGACCTCGTCGGCCGAGAGCACGCCGCCGTTGGACTTCATCACGTAGAACGGCACGGTCGGGGGGACACCCCCCGACTGCCCCCCGGCCCCACGCGACCGGTCCGTGCCGGTGACGTAGGCGTCCAGGCGGTCCTTGATGTTGGTGACGTAGCGCGAGAGCCGGGGCTTGACCGCGGCGTCGACCAGGGTGGTCATCGAGCGCTCGTACTCGCGGTACTCGCGCAGCACCTGGCTCGAGATCGACACCACCGCGTCGGGGTGCTCCTCGGCCAGCACCTCGCGCATCCGCTCCTCGTGCGTGGCGTCCGCGTAGGCGTGCAGGAAGCACACGCCGATGGTGTCGATGCCCCGGTCGCGGAACCACCGGGCGACCCGGCGGGCACCGTCGGTGTCGAAGGGCCGGACCTCCGCGCCGGTGTGGTCGAGCCGGCCGCCGACGCCCTTGACCAGGTGGCGGGGCACGATCCGGTCCGGCTTGACCCAGAAGTAGGAGTTGCCGTACCCGTCGGGCACCGACTGCCGGGCGATCTCCAGCATCGCCTCGTAGCCCTCGGAGGTGATGAAGCCCAGGTCGGTGACCTTGCCCTCGAGCAGCTGGTTGGTCGCCACCGTGGTGCCGTGGCTGACGGCGGTGATCGCGTCCCCGTGGCCGGGCGGGAGGCCGAGCCGGTCGAGCACCTTCTCGATGCCGGCCATGAACCCGTCGGCCGGGTCCGAGGGGGTCGAGGGGGTCTTGGTGGTGACCAGCTCGCCACTGTCCTCGTCGAGGGCCACGATGTCGGTGAAGGTGCCGCCGGTGTCGATGCCGATCCGCACCCGGCGTTCGGTGCCCGCCTCAGTTCCACGCTCTGCCATGCCGATGATTCAACCTGCCCGGGTCACCCCCGAGCGACGGCAGCGATTGCCAACGGATCGGCGATTCGTTGGCAGTTCCTGTCCCAGCGATCGTGGCTGGAGTGCCACGGGTGGAGGTCACGGAGGAGCTCGCCTGGCAGGGCCGCACGATCCGGTGGGGACGGGCCGGCCACGGCCCGCCGGTGGTGCTGTGCCACGGGACCCCGTGGTCCTCGCGGCTGTGGTCGCCGTACGCCGACGCCCTCGCGGCGGAGTACACGGTCCACCTGTGGGACATGCCCGGGTACGGCGAGTCCTCGAAGCACCCCGACCACGCCGTCGACCTGGGGGTGCAGGGCGAGGCGTTCGCGGCCCTGCTCGACCACTGGGGGCTGACGGCCCCCCACGTCGTGGCCCACGACTACGGCGGGGCGGTGGCGCTGCGGTCCCGCCTGCTCCACGGGCGCCGCTACGCCTCGCTCGCGCTCGTCGACGTGGTCGCGCTGCGCCCGTGGGGGTCGCCGTACTTCCGCCTGGTCGCCGAGCACGCCGAGGCCTTCGCCGCGCAGCCGGGGGCGGTGCATCGCGGCGCCCTGGAGGCGTACGTCGCGACCGCGAGCCACCGGGGACTCACCCCCGGGCAGCTCGAGGAGCTGACCCGGCCCTGGCTCGATCCCGAGGGACGCGCCGCCTTCTACCGGCAGGTCGCTCAGGCCGACGAGGCCTACACCGCCGAGGTCGAGGGCCGGTACGCCGAGCTCGACCTGCCGGTCCGGGTGATCTGGGGCGAGGAGGACACCTGGATCCCGGTCGACCGGGCACACCGCCTCGTCGACACGATCCCCGGCGCCACCCTGGAACTCGTCCCCGGGGCCGGGCACCTGGTGCAGCTGGACCAGCCGGTGCACCTCGCCATCGCCCTGCACCGCTGGCTCGGCTCTGTGGCCCGCCCGGACGTCATGCACCCCCAGGGTCATGGCCGCCGGGACGCATGACGTCGCCCGGGGACGTCATACGTTCCGACGGTGATGGCGACCGGGGCGTATGACGTCCCGCAAGGGGGGCCAGGGGTCAGCCGGCGTACGCCGCCTCGAAGGCGGCCGCGACCTCCAGCAGGCGCCGCTCGCCGCCCTGGGGAGCGACCACCTGGATCCCGACGGGGAGGCCGTCCCCGGTCGTGCCGGCCGGCAGCGAGATGGCGGGGCAGCCGGTGACGGTGATGAAGTACGCCGACCGCATCCAGTCCAGGTACGTCGCCATCGGGCGACCGTTGACCTCGGTCGGGTACTCCTGCTCGACCGGGAAGGGCGGCACCTGGGAGACCGGCAGCACCAGCACGTCGTGGTGGGCGAAGAACCGGTGCATCACCTGGGACAGGCGGGTCCGCTCGGCGTACCCGCGGGCCACGTCCTGCCCGGTGAGGTCCTCCCCGGCCCGGATGTTGTCGGCCAGGGAGGCCTTGAAGGAGTCGGGGTGCTCGGCCAGCAGCCTCCCGTAGGAGGCCTGGAAGTGCCACGCGCGCAGGGTGCGGAAGCAGTCCTCCGCGCCGGAGAGGTCGGGGTGCGCCTCCTCGACCCGCGCCCCCAGCCGCTCCCAGACGGCACCGGAGCCGGTGACCACCCGGGCCACCTCGGGGTCGACCTCGAAGGCTCCGCCCAGGTCGGTCGACAGGGCCACCCGCAGGCCGTCGGCGGCCCCGGGCCCGTCGAGCGGTTCGGCGAACACGCAGGCCTCGGGGTGCCCGAGCGCCGTCGGGACCCGCGGGTCGGGGCCGGCCATCACCGACAGCAGCAGCGCCAGGTCCCCCACGTTCCGCGCCATCGGGCCGGCGACGGACGTGGTCTCCCAGTGGTTCCACGCCGGCCAGAGCGGCACCCGGCCGTACGACGGCCGCAGGCCCACCACCCCGCAGAACGAGGCGGGGTTGCGCAGGGAGCCCCCCATGTCCGAGCCGTCGGCCAGGGTGACCATCCCGGTGGCCAGGGCTGCGGCCGAGCCCCCGCTGGAGCCGCCCGCCGAGCGCGTCGGGTCGTGGGGGTTGCGGGTGGTGCCGAAGACGGTGTTGAAGGTGTGGGAGCCGGCGGCGAACTCGGGCACGTTGGACTTCCCGACCACCACCGCACCGGCGCGGCGGATCCGCTCCACGTGCAGGTCGTCGTGCTCGGGGACGTGGTCGGCGTACAGCGGCGAGCCGTAGGTGGTGCGCCAGCCGGCCACCGCGTGGGTGTCCTTGACCGCGAACGGCAGGCCGTGCAGCGGGCCCACCTCCTCCCCGGCGGCGAGGCGCTCGTCGGCCTCGGCCGCGGCGGCCCGGGCCCGGTCGGCGTCCAGGGAGACGATCGCGTTCAGCTCGGGGTTGCGCTGGTCGACGGCGGCCAGGTGTTCCTCGAGCACCTCGCGCGCCGACACCTCGCGGGCGCGCAACGCCGCGGCGATCTCCCGGGCGGTGCTCCAGCGGTCGACCACGGCGACCCCCTCAGCGCCGGCGGCCGAGCAGGCCACCGACCACGGCGCCGACCAGGACCAGACCGGCCCCGACCAGGATGCCCTCGAGGAACCGGTCCCCGCCGGCGGCGGGGGCGGCGGGCCGCGTGAAGACCGCGCCCCCGGCGGACGGGGCCGGCGCGCCCGCGACCGCCGGCTCCTCGGCGGGCCCCGCCTCGGCGGCCGGCTCCACGCCCGGGACGCCGGGGGCGATCGCGCCCTCGACGTTGTGGAAGAACTCGGTGGCCATCCGGCGGCTGACCGAGGTCAGCATCCGCTGCCCCACCCCGCCGACCATGCCGCCGACGGTGGCGTCGGCGTCGTAGCGCAGCGTGGTCGTGCCGTCGTCGTTGGGCTCGAACCGGACGTCCACCTCGGCCGAGATGGTTCCCGGTGCGCCCGCGCCCTGGGCGCTGAGCACCAGTGACTCGTGCGGGGTCAGGTCGTGCAGCCGGCAGGTGCCGTCGTAGGTGCCGCGGACGGCGGCGACCCCGGCGGTCACGGTCATGGCGTAGGAGTGCTCGGCGACCTCCTCCAGCCGCTCGCAGCCGGGGATGGTGCGCACCAGCACCTGCGGGTCCAGGATCGCGTCCCACACCTGTTCCACGGGGGCGACGAGGGTCGCCTCACCGGCGATCTTCATGCGGAGTCCTTTCGGTGGGCCGCCCGGAGCGCGGTGTCCTGAGCCTGTCTCAGGGAGAACAGCTCCGAGGGCGAGATCGGCATCGAGGTGATCGGGATCTGCTCGGCGTCCTCGATCGCGGAGGCGAAGACGGCTGCCGAGGGGATCACCCCCGCCTCGCCGGCGCCCTTGATCCCCAGGGGGTTCAGCGGCGACGGCGTGGCCAGGTGGTCGATGGCCAGCTCCTCGGGGACCTCCGTGACGTAGGGCATCAGGAAGTCCATGAACGAGGCGTTGAGCAGCTGGCCGTGGTCGTCGTACTCCATGCGCTCGTAGAGCGCACCGCCGATACCCTGCGCGACGCCGCCGTGGATCTGGCCCTCGACGATCATCGGGTTGATCAGGGTGCCGCAGTCGTGCACGACGGCGTACTTGAGGATCCGGATCTCCGCGGTGTCCGGATCGGTCTCGACGATCGCGGCGTGCATGCCGCTGGCGAAGGTCGAGCGCTCGGGGGAGTAGAAGTCCCGGCCCTCCAGGCCCGGCTCCTCCCCCTCCGAGACCGGCGGCTTGTCGGGGTCGCCGACGGAGAACTGGGTGGCGGCCTGCGAGGCCTCGTCGAAGGCGTAGCGCAGCGGGTTCGACAGCACCGCGACGGTGCCCAGCGCCACCTCCTGCCCCGGGGCGCCGCGCACCTGCACCTGGCCGTCGACGACGTCGAGGTCCTCGGGGTCGGCCTCGAGGGCCTCGGCGGCGATCCGCAGCACCTTCTCCCGGGTCTTGCGAGCGGCCTTGGCGACCGCGGACCCGCTCATCACCGCCGCCCGGGAGGCGAAGGTGCCCACGGCGTACCCCATCCGGCGGGTGTCACCGGTGACCACCTCGACGTCCTCGAACGGCACGCCGAGCTCGTCGGCGACGATCTGGGCGAAGGCCGTGCGGTGCCCCTGGCCCTGGCTGGTCAGGCCGATCGCGACCTTGACCTTGCCGGTGGTCTCGATGTTGATGTGGGCACCCTCGTAGGGGCCCACCCCGGTGCCCTCGACGTAGCAGGCCAGGCCGATGCCGACCCGGCGCCCCTCGGCGCGGGCCTGCTCGCGGTAGGCCTCGAACTCGTCCCACCCGACCAGGCGCTTCAACTTCTCCAGCGAGGTCGGGTAGTCCCCGGAGTCGTAGACCAGCGGGCGGCCGTCCTGGAAGAGCAGCCCCTGGTCGTAGGGGAACTCCTCGGGCTGGATGAAGTTCGCTGCGCGCAC
>CAZRKV010000152.1:0-6896 GCA_964600305.1 uncultured Nocardioides sp.
GACTTCGAGACCTGGCACGCCGAGGACGGGATGCCACGGATGCGTGCGGTGAGCATCTCCATCTCGCTCACCGACAACTACTCCTACAACGGCCCGCTGATGATCATGCCCGGCTCGCACCGGTCCTACATCTCCTGCGCGGGTGAGACCCCCGAGGACAACTACAAGTCCTCGCTGGTGATGCAGGGGGCCGGCACGCCCGACGAGGGCACCCTGGAGAAGTTCGCGGACCGCTACGGCATCGACGTGCTGGCCGGCCGCGCCGGCAGCGCGATCATGTTCGACAGCAACTGCATGCACGGGTCGAACGGCAACATCACGCCGCTCCCGCGCTCGAACGTGTTCATCGTCTACAACAGCGTCGAGAACACGTGCGTGGAGCCCTTCGCGGCCCCGAAGCGCCGCCCCGAGTTCCTCGGGTCGCGCGACTTCACCCCCGCGGGCTGAGGCTCGCCCGACACAACCCCGGTGCCCGGGTCGTCGTACGACGGCCCGGGCACCGTCACATTTCGCCGTCACCTTGCGCCGACTCGGCCCCACGGGATCGCCGAGTCGGCCCCACGGGATCGCCGACTCGGCGGGTCAGGCGAGGGCGGCGTCGAGGAGGGCGACGAGGGCGGTCACGGCGAGACCGAGCAGCACGACGCGGCGGAAGACCTCCGGCGACATCCGGTGGAAGACCCGGTCCCCCGCCACCCAGCCCAGGGGTACGCCGCACCAGCCGCCCACTGCGACGGCGGCGGCCGGCGGGTCGACGTACCCGAGGACGGCGAAGCCGGCGATGCCCACCAGGCCCTGCACGCAGAAGACCGCCTGCAGGGTCGCCCGGAAGGCACGCGGGGAGAGGCCCGCACCGTGCAGCACCAGCACCAGCGGCGGGCCGTTCATGCTGGTCGAGGTCAGCAGGCCCCCGCTGGCGACACCGGCGACCCGCTGCGCGACGACGCCCGAGGGCAGCGGTACCTGCCGGGCCACCGCGGCGACCATGACCAGCACCACGACGCCGATCAGGAGGGTCAGAGCACGCTCGGAGAGCACCGCGAGCGCCACGAGCCCGGCCGGCATGCCCACGAGGGCCGCCACCGACAGGCGCCGGGCCACCACGAGGTCGGCGTACGCCCGCTCACGCCACCAGGCCGCACCGGTGAACACCGCCCCCACGGCCACCGCGCCCACCACGACCGACCCGGTCTCGACGAACAGCGACAGCAGCGGCACCGCCGCCAGCGCCATCCCGAAGCCGGTGACCGCCTGCGCCGCCCCCGCGACCACGAAGATGCCGGCGGCGAGCGCAGCGGTCAGCACGAGCTCCTGCATCAGCCCCCCGTCGGTCGGCGCGGTGGATCCGGGTCATCCGGTGGCACGGATCCACCGCATCATGCCGGGAACTCAGCGCCGACCGAGCACCAGGCCGCTGGTCGGGACACCGGTGCCGGCGGTCACGACCGCGTGGTCGACGGAGCCCGGCTGGTTCACCGAGGTGCCCCGCACCAGGCGGACCGCCTCCGCGATGCCGTTCATCCCGTGCAGGTAGGCCTCCCCGAGCTGGCCGCCGTGGGTGTTGGTCGGCAGCGAGCCGTCGAGCTCGAGCTGGCCGTCGGCGACGAAGTCCTTCGCCTCGCCGCGCCCGCAGAAGCCCAGCTCCTCGAGCTGGGTCAGCACGAACGGAGTGAAGTGGTCGTAGAGGATCGCCGCCGACACCTCGTCGGGGCGCAGCCCGCTCTGCCGCCACAGCTGGTCGCCGACCAGGCCCATCTCCGGGATGCCCGAGATCGAGGGGCGGTAGTAGGAGGTCATCATGTGCTGGTCCTCGCCGGAGCCCTGGGCCGCGCCGACGACGTACGCCGGAGGGTGCGGCAGGTCGCGCGCCCGCTCGGCGCTGGTGACCACGAGCGCCTGCCCCCCGTCGGTCTCCTGGCAGCAGTCCAGGAGGTGCAGCGGCTCGGAGATCCAGCGCGACGCCTGGTGCTCCCCGAGCGTGATCGGGCGCTGGAAGAAGTGCGCCCGCGGGTTGGTCGCGGCGTGCTTGCGGGCCAGCACCGAGACCCGGCCGAAGTCCTCGGAGGTGGCGCCGTACTCGTGGGCGTAGCGCTGGGCGAACATCGCCACCCACTGCGCCGGGGTGGACAGGCCGAACGGCGTCATCCAGGAGTACGCCGCCCGGTCGGCGCTGGTGTCCACCGGCCGGCCCGCCTGGCCCAGCCCGTAGCGCTCCCCGGAGCGCTCGTTGAAGGCTCGCCAGCACACCACGACCTCGGCCAGGCCCGCGTGGATCGCGGCGGCGGCCTGGGCGACGGTCCCGCAGGCGGCGCCGCCGCCGTACCCCACGCGGGAGAAGTGGGTCAGCTCGCCGAGGCCGACGTTGCGGGCGACGTGGATCTCCGAGCTGGACTCGGCGGTGAAGGTCACCAGGCCGTCGACGTCGGAGGGACGCAGGCCGGCGTCGTCGATGGCGGCGGTGACCGCCTCGCAGGCCAGCTGCAGCTCGCTGCGGCCGGAGGCCTTGGAGAACTCGGTCGCGCCGATCCCGACGACGGCGGTCGCGCCGGAGAGGCCGCTCATGCCGCACCTCCCGGGAGCCGGACGGTCACCGTGCCGGTGGCGTGCGGGCCGAGGCCGTTCCGCCCGGTCACGGCGACGGTGACGAGGTCGCCGTCGACCGACTCGACGGATCCGGTCATCGTCATCGTGTCCCCCGGGTAGTTGGGCGCCCCGAGCCGGATCCGGATCCGCTTGACCACCGCGGCGGGGCCGGCCCAGTCGGCGACGTACCGCTCGACCAGGCCGTTGCTGGTGAGGATGTTCATGAAGATGTCCTTCGATCCGCGCTCGCGGGCGAGCTCGGGGTCGTGGTGGACGTCCTGGTAGTCCCGGCTGGCGATGGCGGTCGCCACGATGAGGGTGCGCGTGATCGGGATCGCGACCTCGGGGAGCTCCTCCCCCACGGCCACGCGCTCGGGGGTGCGGGTGGGTGCGAGGTCCATCAGCCGATCCCCTCCGCGGCCAGCAGGTCGCCCAGGTCGGCGAGCGCGGCGGCGGACCCGCCCAGGGTGCCCGAGACCTGCTTGCCCCACAGGAAGTGGCGGTGCACCGGGTAGTCGACGTCGACGCCGATGCCGCCGTGGACGTGCTGGGTGCGGTGGACCACGTCCAGGCCGGCCTGGTCGCACCACCACTTCGCGACCAGGGCCGCCCGGTCGGCGGCCGCGGCCGTGCCCTCGCCGGCGGCGTGGGCGGCGTCGTCGGCGATCGCCTGCCAGAGGGTCACCCGCATCGCGTCGACGTCGATCCAGCAGTCGGCGAGCTGGTGCTGGACGGCCTGGAAGGAGCCGAGCGGGCGGCCGAACTGCTCCCGCTCGGAGGTGTACGCCGCGGCGAGCCGCATCGCCCCGTCGGCGACCCCGACCTGCACGGCGGCCAGCGCGACGGTGGCCAGCCGCAGCGTGGTGGCCAGGGTGTCGTCGCCCGGCGTGCCGAGCGCGGTGGCCGGGGTGCCGGCCAGCGACAGGTTGCCGGCCCGGTCGAGGCTGGTGGTCTCGGCCGGCTCCCAGACGACCTCCGACTCCTCGACCAGGAACAGGCCCGGCCCGGCGTCCGCGGTCGCCGACACCAGCACGTGGGCCGCCCCGTGGGGCGAGGGGACGACCGCCTTCACCCCGGTCAGCCGCCACGCGTCACCGTCGCGTTGCGCACGGCACGCCGGGGCGGACGGCGACACGCCGTCGTACTCCTCCAGCGCGAGGGTGGTCCGCGACGAGCCGTCGGCGAGCCCCGGCAGGAGGTGGCGGCGCTGCTCGTCGGTGCCGTGGCGGGCGATCGCGAGTGCGGCGACGCCGGAGGTCCACAGCGGCACCGGGGCGACGCGGCGACCCTGCTCCTCCAGCACGACGCAGAGCGCGTGCAGGCCGAGGCCGGCGCCGCCGTGCTCCTCGGGCACGGCGAGGCCGAGCAGGCCGGCGTCGGCCAGCGCGGACCACAGCTTGTCGTCCGTGCGGGTATCGGTGGCCTCGACCTGGCGCACCCGGTCGGTGTCGGCGAGGTCGTCGAGGATCTGCCGCGCGAGGCCCTGGACCTCGACCAGCTCCTCGTCCAGGTGGAAGTCCATCAGCGCTCCTCGGGGGCGGGCCGGAAGACCGGCAGCGTCAGGTCGGGGTCGGCGTCCAGCCAGTCCAGGACCAGCGGCATGCCGATCCGCACGTGGTCGGGGTCGACGTCGACCAGGTTCGTGATCAGTCGGGTCCCCTCCGCCAGGTCCACGACCCCGATCACGAGCGGGTAGTCGAAGGCCGGGTGCTTCGGGTGGTGGGCGACGGTGAAGGTGTGCAGCGTCGCGAGGCCCGAGGCCTCGACGGTGTCCCAGGCCAGGGACTGGCAGTGCGGGCACTGCGGCCCGGGTGGGTGCCGCAGCGCCTCGCAGGAGCTGCAGCGCTGGATGACCAGCCGGTGCTCGCGTGCGGCGTCGAACCAGAACTGGTTGTCGGGGTTGACCGCCGGTCGGGGGCGCAGGGGCCGCTGCTCCCCCTCGGGCGGCTCCTCTGCGGACGCGCCCGCCTTCGGGCGGAACCGCAGCGTCCGCCAGCGCTGCGTCGCGACCACCTCCCCGTCACCGGAGGCACCGGCCGGCCGGGCGCGGTAGGTCTTGAGGGTGGTGACGAACCGGCCCACGCCCAGGCCCGTCGTCTTCTCCGGGGAGACGTCCTCGACGACCTCGTCGGCGAGGATCTCCTCACCCGGGTGGACCTCGCGGACGAACTCGAAGTCGGAGTCGGTCGCCACCACCGAGGTGTAGCCGCCCTCGTCGAGCAGGTCGACCAGCTCGGCGTACCCGCCGGACGCGGCCTGCGGTCGGACGGTGCGGGCGTAGCCGCGCATGATCCAGGCCTGGATCATCGAGGCCGGCGCGACCACGTCCGCGCGCCCGGTCGCCCGCGCCGCCCCCGGGTCGAGGTGGACCGGGTTGTCGACCTCCATCGCCTCCACCCAGTGCCGGATCATCGGCACGTTGACCGGGTCCTGGCCCGGGGTCAGCGCGTTGAGCTCACGGCCGACGAAGGCGGCCAGCCGCTCGTCGTACGACGCCTGCTCGGTCACATCCCCACCCATCAGCGCCGCCCCCTCGGCATCCCCAGGCCCATGGTGGCCACCATGTCGCGCAGCACCTCGTTGACGCCGCCACCGAAGGTGTTGACGATGCCCTGGCGGGAGAGCTGTTCGACCTGGCCGGCCAGCGCCGCGCCCGGTGATCCGGGGCGGACCCGGCCGGCGGCGCCGAGGACCTGGGTCAGGGTGCGCTGCAGGTCGATGTGGGTCTCGGTGCCGTAGGTCTTGGCCGCCCCGGCGGTCTCGCCGCGGAGGGTGCCCTCCCCCACGGCGGCGGTGAGCTTCCAGTTCATCAACCGCATCGCCTCCAGCTTCGCGTGGGTGCGGGCGAGCTCGCTGCGGACCCAGGGCTGCTCGATCACGCCGGTGTCCTTGGCCCAGGCCAGCGTGTCCTCCCACAGCTGCATCATCCGGCCGCCCAGGGCGGCGAGCGCGACCCGTTCGTGGTTGAGCTGTGCGGTGATCAGCCGCCAGCCGGCGTCCACCTCCCCGACCACCTCGGAGGCGGGCACCCGCACGTCGGAGTAGTAGGTCGCGGTGACGCTCATCCCGCCGACGGTGCGGATCGGGCTCCAGGAGTAGCCCGGGTCCTCGCACGGGACGACGAGGATCGAGATGCCCCGGTGCTTGGGCGCTTCCGGGTCGGTGCGGCAGGCCAGCCAGACGTAGTCGGCGGTGTTGCCGCCGGTGGTGAAGATCTTGGAGCCGTTGACCACGAACTCCTCGCCCTCGCGGACCGCGCGGGTGGACAGCGAGGCCAGGTCGGTGCCGGCATCGGGCTCGGTGTAGCCGATCGCGAAGACGATGTCTCCGGTGAGCATGCCGGGGAGGTACTTCTGCTTCTGCTCGTCGGTGCCGTACTCCATCAGCGTCGGGCCGACGGTGTTGATCGTGACCAGCGGGAACGGGACCCCGGCGCGCTGGATCTCGTCGTAGAAGATGAACTGCTCCTCCGCGGTCATCCCGCGGCCGCCGTACTCCGTCGGCCAGCCCACGCCGAGCCACCCGTCGCGGCCCAGCATCCGCACGACCTCGCGGAAGCGGGGCCCGCCGGCGCCGCCCTCGCCGACCTCGCGTCGCTCCTCGGGCGACAGCAGCTGGCTGAAGTACTCCCGC
Source organism: uncultured Nocardioides sp. (assembly GCA_964600305.1). Classification (GTDB taxonomy): domain Bacteria; phylum Actinomycetota; class Actinomycetes; order Propionibacteriales; family Nocardioidaceae; genus Nocardioides. The sequence goes on from CAZRKV010000152.1 coordinate 6,217, forward strand.
AGCTCCGCGCGCAGGGCGCGCTGCCGCGGTGTCTCACGCAGGTCCATGGGCTGAGGTTGTCAGGGCGATAGAAGAGTGTCAACCACGTATCTACCGAGCCGTCTGCTCAGGCGTTAGGGTGGCCGGCATGGATGCGCCCCGGGTCGTGCCCTCGCTGCTCTCCCCCGCCCGTGCGGCGACGCGGGAGAAGCTGGTGGCCGCCGCGATCGAGCTCGCCGAGGAGGGTGGTTACGACGCGGTCGGCCTGCGCCAGGTTGCAGCCCGCGCCGGGGTCTCGGTGCCGACCGTCTACCAGCACGTGGGCTCGAAGGACCAGATCCTGGTCGAGGCGCTGATGGCCCTCGGGGCGGTCTCCACCGAGGGGGTCCGCGCCCGGCAGCCGCGGGGCCGCACGCCGGCCGACCGTCTCGCCTCGGTCTTCGCCCGGATCATGCGCGAGGTGAGCGCCAAGCCGCTGCTGCACCAGGCCCTCTACCGGGCGTACGTCGCCCACGCCCCCGCGCTCGCTCGCGTCGAGGGGACCGTCGGGTTCGGCCCCGAGCGGGCGAGGTGGATCGGCGAGACCCTGCGGGCCGGCGACGTCGCCGGCCACACCGACGCCGAGATCGACTCGGCCGCCCGGATCCTCTCCACGCTCTTCCTCGGGGCCGTCATCGGCGTCGCCGCCGGGCGCGACGTGG
>CAZRKV010000153.1:0-6887 GCA_964600305.1 uncultured Nocardioides sp.
GCCGCTCCATCAGCCCGTGCAGGACGTCGACGGTCGCCCGGGCGTCGGACAGCGCCCGGTGGTTGGGGGTGGTGCCGGAGCGGAAGACCCCGGCCAGGGTGGACAGCTTGCAGTTCGGGGCGTCGTCCCGGGTGATCACCCGACGCGCCAGGCGGGCGGTGTCGAGCACCTCGAACTTCGGCCACGGGATCTGCTGGCGCTCGGCGTAGTGCTGGAGGAAGCCGACGTCGAACGGCGCGTTGTGGGCCACCAGCACGCACCCGGCCGCGAACTCGAGGAAGGACGGCAGCGCCGACTCGATCGGCGGCGCCTCGGCCACCATGCCGTCGGTGATCCCGGTCAGCACCGAGATGAACGCCGGGATCCGCTCGTGGGGGTTGACCAGCGTCTGGAACTCGCCGAGCACCTCGCCCGTGCGGACCTTGACCGCTCCGATCTCGGTGATCCGGGAGCCCTGGGCCGCCGAGCCACCGGTCGTCTCCAGGTCGACGACGCAGAAGGTGATGTCACGCAACGGCCGCCCGAGCTCGTCGAAGCTGCGCTGCGGCTCCCAGCGGTCCGCGGTGGCTCCAGTCCTGCCGGCACTCATGGTCGGGACGCTAGATGCGGGGTCCGACAGTCCGGTGACGACGCGCGGTCCGATCGAGACCGTCCTGCGCCCGACACGCCGTACGACGCGCCGTCGGGGCCGGAGTGTCGGTGCCGGGTGCCAGCGTCCCGGGCATGACCACACGAATCGACTGTGACACCTGCCTGGTCCGTGGCCTGCACTGCCACGACTGCGTGGTGACCGTGCTCCTGGGCCCACCGCCCGAGATCGAGATGGACGACGACGAGCAGCGCGCGCTGGCGGTCCTGGCCGACTCCGGACTGGTGCCGCCGTTACGGATGGTGACTCCTGTGAACGGCCCCGAAGTCGACACGGCCTGAGTGGCGCACGCCACATCCACCGAAGGGTGGATGTCGGGTTGGAGAACGCCGGGGTGGGCGTCTAGCCTGCTACCGCAAGTCCTCGTGGAAGCGGGCCAACCGGTCCGCGCGGGGGCGCGCCGAATCCGGGCGACGTGCTGGGGGAGTACGGCTCCGGAACCGGGGAACCAAGCACCACCCTGGGGTGAATCCTCCGCAAGACGCGTGCCAGCCACGCGGGGAGCGGGGGTAGGGCAGTCGAGCCCGAACCCGTCAGCTCACCCGGTAGGCGTACGACGTGCAAGGGAGTTCGCCCGATCGTGCATCTCAACCGATCGCGACTGATCTCTGCCCTCGCCGGCACCGCGCTGGTCACCGGCACCGTCCTGGTCCCGCTGGGCCCCGCGCAGGCCGAGCCCGACATCGATGAGGTCCAGGCCCGCGTCGACAAGTTGTACCGCCAGGCCGAGGAGGCCTCGGAGCGCTACAACCACGCGCAGGTGCAGCTGGAGGAGATCCGCGGCGACCTCAAGTCCCTCAAGTCCGACCAGCAGCGCCAGGCCGAGCAGGTCGACACCGCGCGCTCCCAGGTCGAGGACTCGGTGGTCCGCCAGTACCAGGGCCAGGGCGTCGCCACGATGGCCGAGATCGTCGTCTCCGAGGACCCGAGCAGCTTCCTGTCGCAGATGTCGACCATGTCGGCGTTCAACGACATGCAGGACCAGCTCTTCGACGACTACAGCACCGAGCTGGAGTCGCTGCAGCTGCGCACCGACGCGACCCAGGATCGGGCCCAGGAGATCGCGAAGCTCAAGGAGCGCCTCGCCGAGGAGAAGGAGGAGATCCAGGCCAAGCACGACGAGGCCCAGGAGACCCTCGACGAGCTCGAGGCCGAGGAGCGCGCCCGCCTCGAGGCCCAGCAGGCCGCGGAGCAGGAGCGCCAGGAGCAGGTCTCGCGCAGCGCCGCGCCCCGCACCCAGGAGATCCAGGCCAGCGGCGGCGCCGCGGCCGCGGTCGCCTTCGCCAAGTCGCAGGTCGGCAAGACCTACGTGTACGGCGCCTCGGGGCCCAACTCCTACGACTGCTCCGGCCTCACCTCGTCCGCGTGGGCGCAGGCCGGCGTCAGCCTCCCGCGCTCGTCGCAGGCGCAGATGTCGGCGGGCACCCCGGTGTCGCGGTCCGAGCTGCAGCCCGGCGACCTGGTGTTCTACTACAGCCCGGTGAGCCACGTGGGCATCTACGTCGGCAACGGGCAGCTCGTGCACGCCGCCAACCCCTCCACCGGGGTGGCGTACACCAGCGTCGACTCGATGCCGTACTCCGGTGCCGTCCGCCCCGGCTGATCCAGCAGCCTCGACGAAGGTCGGTCACCCACGCCGCTGGTGGGTGGTCGGCCTTTCGTCATTTCTCGTGGTCGCGCTGGCCCTCGGCCTGTGGTGGTGGAGCGAGCGCACCTTCGAGGCCGAGCCGAGCGCGCCGCAGGGGGACGGCGTACGCCCCGGGGCCGCGGCCAGCGTCCTGCAGGACTTGGTCGAGGCCGTCGACGAGGGCGATGCCGACGCGGCCCGGGACCTGGCTCCGGAGGGGGACGAGTCCGCGGCCGACCTGCTCGCGGCGGTGGTGGCCAACGCCGAGGAGGCCCGGGTCGACGACTTCTCCCTGCGCTACGTGGACGACACCGGCGCCCGTCCCGAGGGCGGGGGCTGGAGCGCGGCGGTCGACGCCGCGTGGCGCTTCGACGGCTTCGACGACCGGCCGGGGCGCTCCGAGGTGGCCGTCGGCTTCCGCGCGGAGGGCGACGACGTCGCGATCACGGGCATCGGGGGCCAGGGCCTGCGGACCCCGGTGTGGATGAGCGGCCCGCTGGAGGTGCGTCGTACGCCGACCACGCTGGTCCTGGCCGGGGATGCCGCGCAGGCGGGCAGGTACGCCCGCGTCGCCCGGCGCGCGGTCCCCGTCGTACGTCGGGTCAAGGAGGACTGGGACGGACGGCTGGTGGTCGAGGTCCCGGCCACTCCGGCGGCCCTGGACGCCGCGCTCGAGGCCGAGCAGGGGGAGTACGCAGCGATCGCGGCCATCACCGCGACCGTGGACGGGTCGCTGAGTCCGGACTCGCCGATGCACGTGTTCGTGAACCCGGAGGTGTTCGGGCAGCTGGGGGACCGGGCTGCGCAGGTGGTGATGAGCCACGAGGCCACCCACGTCGCCACCGTCGCCGCCACCAGCGGGGTGCCGATGTGGCTGCTGGAGGGCTTCGCCGACTACGTCGCCCTGCGCGACACCGACCTGCCGCTGTCGACCACGGCCGGTCAGATCGCCGAGCGGGTGCGCGACCAGGGGGTGCCGGACGCCCTGCCGGGGTCGGGGGAGTTCGACAGCACGACGACGCACCTGGGCGCGACGTACGAGGCCGCCTGGCTGGCCTGCGTGGAGCTGGCCGAGGCCGGGGGCGAGGACGCGCTGGTCGAGCTCTACGAGCGGGTGCAGGACGGCGAGGAGGTCGCCACCGTGCTGCCGGAGCTCTTCGGCATGGACGAGGACGAGCTCGTACGCCGCTGGCAGGGCCGGCTGCGTAACCTTCCCTCATGAGGAGTGCCCCCGGGAGCAGGGCGCCGTGGCTGGGGCCCGCGCTGTGGACCGCCGTGGTCGCCGGGGTGCTCTTCGTGGCGCTCGCCGCCTGGCTGGTGCCGTGGAACCCGGTGCCGGGCGGTCGGGGCGAGGCCCCCGCCGCGGAGGAGTACTTCACGGCCGCCGAGATCGCGCGCGCCGAGCACTACTCGGCCTGGGCGCGGGTGTGGAGCTGGAGCGCGCTCGCGGTGAGCCTCGTCGTCGCGGCGGTGCTGGGCTTCACCCGGCTCGGCCGGCGGATGGTCGCCCGTCTGCCCGGGCCGTGGTGGGCGCGGACGCTGCTCGCGGTGGCGGGGTTCCTGCTGGTGACCCGGCTGGCCACGCTGCCGCTGTCGCTGGCCGGCAGGGAGCTGCGGCTCCGGCACGGCCTGACCAACCAGTCGCTGGGTGACTATCTCCGCGACGTCGCGGTCTCGCTCGGGGTGAGCGTGGTGGTGACCGGCCTGCTGCTGGTGGTGGTGATCGGGATCGCGCGGCGCTGGCGGCGCCGGTGGCCGGCGATCGTGTCCACGGGGCTGGGGGCGTTCGTGCTGGTGGCGTCGTTCGCCTACCCGGTGGTGATCGAGCCGCTGTTCAACGAGTTCGACCCCCTCCCGGAGGGAGAGCTGCGCGCGGAGGTGCTCGACGTGGCGGGGGAGATGGGTGTCGACGTCGAGGAGGTGCTGGTCTCCGACGCGTCGCGGCGTACGACGACGCTGAACGCCTACGTCTCCGGGCTGGGGGAGACCCGCCGGGTGGTGCTCTACGACACGCTGGTCGAGGCGGTCCCGCGGGACCAGGCGATGTCGGTGGTGGCCCACGAGCTGGCGCATGCGAAGAACCGGGACGTGCTAGTGGGTTCCGTGCTCGGCGCAACTGGCGCCGCCTTCGGCGCCGCGCTCCTGGCCCTCATCTTGGCCGGGTGGTCTCGTCGCGGTCGGGTGATCGAGCCTGGGGACCGAGTGGTCGAGCCTGTCGAGACCACGGACGGGGTGACCGAGCCCGGAAGTCGGGTGATCGAGCCTGACGAGTTCACGGAAAAGGACCGGGCGGCCGAGCCCGAACGCCTGGGGGCGAAGCCGGGAACGCGGGTGGTCGAGCCTGTCGAGACCACCCTCTCCGCGACCGCCGTCCCCCTCATCCTCGCCCTCTTCGCCTTCGGCTCCCTGCTGGCCGCACCGATCGAAAACGGGATCAGCCGCCAGATCGAGACCCGAGCGGACGTGGACGCACTCGAAGCCACCGGCGATGCCGATGGCTTCGAGAGGGTGCAAATTGCGTTGGCGCGTCGGTCGTTGAGCGACCCGACCCCGCCGGCGGTGTCACAGTTGTGGTTCGGCAGTCATCCGACCGTGCTGGAGCGACTAGGGCTGAGGCACGCTGGGTGACTGCCGCATGACACACCGATCCACGGGCTTCAAGCAACCGCTGTTCGGATCACTAGGGCGCTTCACTGATGGCGATCCCTTCGAAGGCTGCCTTGATCTCGCCTCCCAGGGCCCACACGACCCCGACGATAACGGCCGCGATCGCGGCGACCATCAGGCCGTATTCGACGGCGGTGGCGCCCTTCTCGTCACGGCGGGCCTTGAGGTCGCCGACGAACATCAGGGTCATGAACTGAAGCTTCTCAAGCATGGTGTGCTCCCTCGAATGAGTCCAGATTGACGGATAGTTCCGAGCCCCCCACTGGAACCCCGAACAACTCGATTCTTTCTGCTCCCGGCTTCCCGCACATCGGCCGAACCGCCAGGACCGGATAGTCCCTTCGAGTCATGCCGCGCCCCCCGTCCGGGACCGCTGAGCCGGGCGTCCGGGCCATCCGGGCCGGCATGATCACCACACGACCCGTGTCCGGAGAACCGGGTCAGGCTCCATCACCACCGCGGCCACGCCGCACTCAAGGGCAAGTCACCCGCCGACCTCGTGCCCAACCTCCGTGGACAGAACACCTAGGCCGTAGGTGACGTGACCGTAGGGCGCTTGGAGTGTGACCCTCCAATTGCCGTCGCACGAGATGGAACCGGTAGCGGCGTCGTCATCCGACAGGTTGACGTCCTGCGGTCCCAGGAGGGAGTCCTCGCCGTCAATGAGCACGCTGGTGGCCTCGGCAATGACCTCGGGGCTGCAGTCGCCATCCGATCCGCCCGGCTCGGTCAACTCTTGCGCCGCGGCCAAGACCGCCGTGTCGACGTTCGTCTGCAGAAGCGCGCGCTTGGCCCAGGCGTTGCCGATGTCCACGACGATGGCCGCGACCCCGAAGAGCACCAGCGAGAGGATGGCCACCAGTACTGCCGTGGCGCCCCGCTCATCCCGCGTCGGTCTACTCATCCGTGCACCCCCCATCCGGGACGTACTCGATGCGCGACCGAGCCGACTTCTCGACGGTGGTGATTTCTTCGCTAATGAAGTCGAAGAAGCCCAGGTTGAAGGTCTTGAAGCTCACCGTGACAGTCGCGTACTCGCCGACTTGCTCGAGAGGCACGTCGGCGACAACTGTGCGTGACCCGGATACCGGGGCGCCAGTGAGCGCCTCCTTGCCTGCATCCTCGATGTGAGTGGGGCTGTTGGGGCACACCGCGGCGACCCGGGCCGCCTCCCTCGCAGCGTGCCCGCCGATCTGGTAGCCCCAGAAGATGAAACCGAACTGCAGGATGCCGAACAACACCAGGAACAGGGGCATCGCCACGAGCGCGAACTCGACCGCAGCCGCTCCGCGTTCCTCGTCTCGCACGCGCCTGACGTGCATCGGCGCCCCTCCCGTCGCTGCCGCTCGGAGTTCCAGGCGGCTCGTTGAAAACTAGACAGGCGCGTGGGGCCTTCGGGGGCAGAACGGCAGGAATGACACCGCGGCACAACAGAATGCCCCGTCGGTGTCACCCGATCGTCCATATTGATTAAGCAGATCGGACTACGTCGGGCATAGTCCGATCGGGCCATGCGCTCAGCGGGAGTAGAGCGCCTCCACCTCGTCGCGGTACTCGTTGAGCACCACGTTGCGCTTCAGCTTCATGCTCGGCGTGAGCTGGCCGCCCTCCTCGGTCCAGTCCTCGGCGAGGATCGTGAACTTGCGGATCGACTCGGCCTTGGACACCGCCTTGTTGGCGTCCTCGACGGCCGCCTCGATCTCCGCGCGCAGGTCGGGGTCGTCGACGTGGTCGGCGACGGAGCCGGACTTGCCGTGCTGCTCGGCCCAGGCGGGGAACGCCTCCTGGTCGATCGTGATCAGCGCGCCGATGAAGGGCTGCCCGTCGCCCACGACCAGCGCCTGGGAGACCAGGGCGTGCGCCCGGACCCGGTCCTCGAGTACCGAGGGGGCGACGTTCTTGCCGCCGGCGGTCACGATGATCTCCTTCTTGCGGCCGGTGATC
>CAZRKV010000154.1:0-6886 GCA_964600305.1 uncultured Nocardioides sp.
CACCGATGGTCAGCGCACCGAGGGAGCGCGCGATCTTGGCCACGACGGCGGCGCCGCCGGTGCCGGTGCCACCGCCCTCGCCGGCGGTCACGAAGACCATGTCGGCGCCCTTGATGACCTCCTCGATCTCGTCGGCGTGGTCCTCGGCTGCCCGGCCGCCCACGTCGGGGTTGGCCCCCGCGCCGAGCCCGCGGGTCAGCTCCCGACCGATGTCGAGCTTGACGTCGGCGTCGCTCATGAGGAGGGCCTGGGCGTCGGTGTTGATCGCGATGAACTCGACGCCCTTGAGCCCGACCTCGATCATCCGGTTGACGGCGTTGACGCCACCCCCGCCGATACCCACGACCTTGATGATGGCCAGGTAGTTCTGCGCTGCTGCCATGACGGCTTGCCTCTCAGTCGATTCTCGTTCCGGCCCGGGGGCGGATGTGCGGGTGTACGTCGGGTTGGGGAAGGCACGAGGTCGTCACGACCGGGAACCCTAACCCTGAGGCTGAGGGTTATAGTTATGTCAACCTCGTGCTGCAGAAGACGGTAGGCACCCGCGCCGAGAACCTCGGGGACGACACGCGCGTGTCGGACGAAATCCGCCGGATCAGCGGGTCGCCTCAGCGGGTCGCCTCAGCGGGTCGTAGGTGTCCCCGGCACGCTGACGTCGAACACCTGGCCGTCCTGCTGCAGCAGGGCCGGCAGCACGCGGGCCTTCTCCTCCGAGCGCTCGGCACTCCCCCACTCGACCCGCCGTCCGTCGCGCAGCACCAGCTGGATCTGGTCGATGGTGGCCACCTCGACGTGGTCGACCCGGGTCGCCAGGCCGTCGGGGAGCGCGGCGATCACCCCGGCCACCTCCGCCAGCGCCTCCCGGCGGGTCTCGGCCTCGCTGGTGACCCGGGGCAGGTCGTCGGGGCGTTCCTCGAAGTCGCGGAACACCACGCCCTCGGCATCGACCCCCCGGAGCCGCCCCCCGATCTCGAGCACGGCGATCGCCTCGCGCTCCTCGACCTCGACGCGCACCGTGCCCGGCCACTCGCGCGTGAGGGTCACGTCCCGCACCATCGCCAGGGCCCGCACCCGGGACTCGACCCGCGTCAGGTCGACGCGCGCCAACGGCTCGCCGATCGGCACCGCCGCGGCGGCCTCGACCTGGTCGGCGGGCAGCTGGTCGGCTCCCCGGACGTCGACGCCCTCCACGGCGAGGTGCTCGGAGAAGTACACGAGCCAGACGCCGGTCGCGACCAGCGCCACCAGCGCCACGACCAGGGCCACCAGCCGCCAGACCCGCCAGCGCCGCGCCCGTTGGCGCCGTACGAAGCGCCGACGCGTGCGCTCGGCCGTCGCGCTCACCCTGCGGCCCCGCCGAGGCGCTGCAGCACCCGGGGGCCGACCGTCGTCACGTCACCGGCCCCGAGGGTGAGGACCACGTCGCCCGGTCGCGCCCGCGCCAGGAGGGCGTCGACCGCCTCGTCCAGCCCGGCCACGTAGCCGACCCGGTCGGGCGGCAGCGGCACCGCGTCGGCCACCAACCGACCGGTGACGTCGGGATCGGCCTCCTCCCTCGCCAGGTAGATGTCGAGGACCACCACCTCGTCGGCCGCGCCCAGGGCGCGCCCCATCTCCTCCCCGAAGACCCGGGTGCGGGAGACCAGGTGCGGCTGGAAGGCGACCACCACCCGGCCCTGGCCGGCCACGGAGCGTGCCGCCTCCAGGTCACCGGCGATCTCGCGGGGGTGGTGGGCGTAGCTGTCGTAGACCCGGACGCCGGCGGCCTCCCCCTGGCTCTGCATCCGGCGCAGGGTGCCGGTGAAGGCCCCCAGTCCCCGCACGAGGGTGTCGAAGTCGTGGCCCAGGCGCAGGCCCACGGCCAGCGCGGCGAGGGCGTCGACGAGGTAGTGGCGCCCGGGGATCCGCAGGGACAGCTCCCCGAGCTCGCGCCCGGAGCGGTGCACGGTGCAGGTCGACGTGGTCCCCGCCAGCCGCACGTCGTGCATCTGCAGGTCCGCGTCGGATGCCTCCCCGACGGTCAGGACCTCCAGGCCCGTGGCGCGGGCCCGGTCGGCCAGCCACGCCGCCCCCGGGTCGTCGGTGCAGCAGACGACGAAGCCGTCGCGGTCGATCCGGCCGAGGAACTCCTCGAAGGCGGCGCGGTAGGCCTCCGGCGTCCCCCAGACGTCCAGGTGGTCGGCCTCCACGTTGGTGACCACGGCCGCCTGGGGCGAGTACACGAGGAAGGCCCCGTCGCTCTCGTCGGCCTCGGCCACGAACAGCTCGCCGGTGCCCTCCCGGGCGTTGGTGCCCAGCTGGGCCAGGTCGCCCCCGATCGTGTACGTCGGGTCGGCGCCCGCCTCCAGCAGCGCCATCGTGAGCAGCGAGGTGGTGGTGGTCTTGCCGTGGGTGCCGGCCACCGCGATCGTGCGCCGCCCTGCCATCACCGACGCCAGGGCCGCCGACCGGGGCAGCAGGCGCAGTCCCTGCTCCAGGGCGGCGACCACCTCGGGGTTGTCCTCGTGGACGGCCGTGGACACCACCACCGTGTCGACGTCGGCCAGGTGCCCGGCCTCGTGGCCGACCCACACCCGGGCGCCCTCCCGGCCCAGCGCGGCCACGGTGGCCGACTCCGCGGCATCGCTGCCACTGACCGGGATGCCGCGGGCGAGCATGATCCGGGCGATCGCCGAGAGGCCGGCGCCACCGATGCCGATGAAGTGGACCCGGCCCAGCTCGTCGGTGGTGGGGATCCGGTCGGGGACGGGGACCCTCATCGGGCCACGTCCCTGACGATCTGCGCCAGGCGCTCGTCGGCGTCGCGGGGGATCAGGTGCGCGGCCGCCGCCCCCATCCGGGCCAACCGGTCCGGGTCGCGCACCAGGCCCGGCACCGTGGCCGCGACCCACTCGGGCGTCAGCGCCGCGTCGTCGACGAGGAGGCCGCCACCGGCCTCGACCACCGGTCGGGCGTTGCGGGCCTGCTCGCCGTTGCCGATGGGCAGCGGGACGAACACCGCGGGCAGCCCGGTCGCCGCAGCCTCGGTGACGCTGGAGGCGCCGGCCCGGCAGACCACGAGGTCGGCCGCGGCGTACGCCAGGTCCATCCGGTCCACGTAGCGCTGGAGGACGTAGGGCACCGTCCCCGGGAGCTCCTCCACCTCGCCGTGGGGGCCCATCACGTGCAGCACCTGCACACCCGCGTCCGCGAGGGCCCCGGCCGCGCCCGACACCGCCCCGTTGAGCCGCCGGGCGCCCTGCGACCCGCCGGTCACCAGCAGGGTGGGCCGGTCGGGGTCGAGCCCGAACGAGCGGCGGGCCTCGGCCCGGAGCGCGGGCCGGTCGAGGGTGGAGATCATCCGCCGGATCGGCAGGCCGACGTACTCGGCGCGGTGCAGCGGGGTGTCGGGGAAGCTCACCGCGACCCGCGCCGCCAGCCGGGCCCCGAGCCGGTTGGCCAGTCCCGGGATGGCGTTCTGCTCGTGGACCACGATCGGTACGCCGCGGCGCCGGGCCGCGAGGTAGGCGGGCACGGAGACGTAGCCGCCGTACCCCACCACCACGTCCGGGCGCACCCGGTCGAGGACCGCCAGGGCCTCCCGGGCGGCCGCGCGCAGCCGCGCCGGCACCAGCGCCAGGTCCTTCCCCGGGCGGCGTGGGAGGGGGACCGCCGGCACCAGCTCCAGCGGGAGGCCGGCGGCCGGCACCACCCGGTTCTCCAGGCCCCTGGGGGTGCCCAGGCAGGTGACGTCCACGGTGGCGTCGAGCCGGAGGAGCGCCTCCGCGGTGGCCAGCAGCGGCGAGGTGTGGCCGGCGGTGCCCCCGCCGGCGAGCAGCACGCGCACCTCAGCGCCTCCGTCCGGCGAGCCGCCGCGCGAACAGCCCGACCGGGCGGTCCCGGCGGCGGGCCGCGAGGGCGCGGGCGGCCTCGGGTTCGGAACGGGCGAAGCCGACCAGCACCCCGAGCGCGACCAGGGACGGCACCAGCGCGGAACCGCCGTAGGAGACCAGCGGCAGCGGGATGCCGATGACGGGGAGCAGGGTGAGCACCATCCCGACGTTGATGATCATCTGGCCGACCAGCCAGACCACGATCCCGAAGCTGACGTAGCGCACGAACGGACTGCGCGTGCCCACCGCGACCCGGGTGGCGGCGAAGGCGATGGTGAGGAAGAGGGCCACGACGAGCAGGGTGCCGACCAGGCCGAGCTCCTCGCCCAGCACCGCGAAGATGTAGTCGGTGTGGGCCTCGGGGAGCTGGCCCCACTTCTGCTGGCCGGCCCCGATCCCCTTGCCGAGCCAGCCGCCCGTGCTCAGGGCGTACAGGCCGTGGGCGGGCTGCCACCCCGCCTCGTGGTAGTCCTTGAACGGATCGGTGAAGGTCGTGATCCGCGCCAGCCGGTGGGCACTGGTCGAGGCCAGGAAGAAGGCAGTCACACCGGCGGCGCTGAGGGAGAACACGAACAGGCGAGCGGGTGCGCCCACCACCCACAGCATCGACAGCATGATCGCCATCAGCACCAGCGCGGTACCCAGGTCCCGCCCCCACACCACGAGCCCGACGACGAGCACCAGCACCGGGACCACGGGCACCAGCACCTCGTGCAGGCTGTGCAGCCGGCGCTCCTTGCGGGCGTAGACGTGGCCGGCCCACAGCACGATGGCGAGCTTGGCGATCTCGGACGGCTGGACCTGCAGCGGCCCCAGGACCAGCCAGTTGGTGTTGCCGTTGATGGTGCGCCCCAGGCCCAGCTGGGTCAGGACCAGCATCACCATCGCCGCCACCACGGCCGGCCAGGCGAACCGCCGCAGCGCCGAGTGCGGGAGCCGCGAGGCCACCCAGGCGAGGGGCAGGCCGACCAGCACCCACATCAGCTGGCGCCGGACGATGGCGTAGGAGTCCCCGTCGTAGCGCTCGAAGGCGTAGACGCTGGAGGAGCTCAGCACCATCAGCAGGCCGATGGTCAGCAGCAGGGCGGAGGCCCCCAGCAGCAGGTAGTAGGAGGCCAGCGGGTGCCCCAGCGCGTGCCGCAGACCGTGCCCCAGACCGTGTCGCAGGCCGTGTCGCAGGCCGTGTCGCAGGCCGGTGACCCGGTCGGGAGCAGGATCGTCCTGGCTGCGGGGCCGGGGCGGGTTGGCGGTGGACACTGCGCCCTCCCCTGCTACTGCTCGGTCCGTCCGGTCCGCCGGCGTACGGCGGCGGCGAAGGCGTCACCACGTGCCGCGTAGTCCGCGAACATGTCCATGGACGCGCATCCCGGGGCCAGCAGCACGGTGTCGCCCGCCCGGGCGAGGTCGGCCGCCGCCTCGACGACACGGTCCATGAGGCCTTCGTCGGTCCCAGTCTCCCCGTCCTCGACCTCGATGACCGGAACCTCGGGTGCGTGTCGCGAAAGGGCTGCCCGGATCACGGCCCGGTCCCGGCCGAGGAGCACCACCCCGCGCAGCCGGGCGCGCACGGCGGCGACGAGGTCCTCGAAGTGGGCGCCCTTGGCGAGGCCGCCGGCCACCCACACCACCGGGTCGTGGGCCTCGAGCGAGGACTGGGCCGCGTGCGGGTTGGTCGCCTTCGAGTCGTCGATCCAGCGGACGCCGTCCGCCTCGGCCACGAGGGCGATCCGGTGCCCGTCCGGGCGGAAGGACCGCAGCCCGTCACGCACTGCCGCCTGCGGTACGCCGTGGGCCCGCGCCAGAGCGGCCGCGGTCAGCGCGTTCTGCACGAAGTGCGGGGCCGGCGAGGCCAGGTCCCCCACGGTGCACAGCTCGGCGGCACTGGTCTCGCGCTCCTCGATGAAGGCGCGGTCGACGAGGATGTCCTCGACCACCCCCAACATCCCGACGTCAGGCATGCCGAGGGTGACGCCGATGGCGCGGGCCCCCTCGACGACGTCGGCCTCGCGCACCAGGCGCTCGGTCTCGGGGTCGGCGACGTTGTAGACGCACGCCCGCTCCACTCCCTGGTAGATCCGGCCCTTGTCGGCGACGTACTCGGCCATCGAGGGATACCAGTCCAGGTGGTCCTCGGCCACGTTGAGCACCGCCGCGGACTCGGCCGCCATCGAGGAGGTGTAGTGCAGCTGGAAGCTGGACAGCTCGACGGCGAGGACGTCGTACGGCTCGGGGTCCATCACCGCCTCCACGATCGGGAGGCCGACGTTGCCCACCGGCATGCTGCGCAGCCCCGCCGCCCGCAGGATCGCGTCCAGCATCTGCACCGTGGTCGTCTTGCCGTTGGTCCCGGTGACCGCGAGCCACGGGGTGGGGGTGTGGGGGTCGCGCAGGCGCCAGGCGAGCTCCACCTCGCCCCACACCGGGATCCCGCGGGCCCGCGCCTGGGCCAGCAGTGGCGCGTCGGGACGCCAGCCCGGTGAGGTGACGACGAGGTCGACGTCCTCGGGCAGGGTGGCCGTGGCCCCCTCCCCCATCCGGATCGTGGCCCCGAGCACCCCCAGCAGCTCGGCCTTCTCCTCCTTGCCGCGCGGGGACTCGTCGAGGGCCGTCACCTGCGCGCCGAGGTGGGTGAGGTTGTCCGCGCAGGCGAACCCGGACACACCGAATCCGGCCACCACGGCGCGGACCCCTTCCCAGGAGTCGTGCCGGCCGAGCGAGGAAGGATCCGTCACAGGTTCGCCACCCACTGTGCGTAGAAGACACCGAGCCCCGCCGCGACGCAGAGGCCGGTGATGATCCAGAACCGGATCACGATCGTGACCTGCTCCCAGCCGACCATCTCGAAGTGGTGGTGCAGCGGCGCCATCCGGAAGATGCGCTTGCCCCCGGTGATCTTGAACCAGCCCACCTGCAGCATCACCGACAGCGTGATGATCACGAACAGACCGCCCAAGATCATCAGCAGAAGCTCGGTGCGGGTCAGGACCGCAAGCCCGGCGAGCGCCCCTCCGAGG
>CAZRKV010000155.1:0-6868 GCA_964600305.1 uncultured Nocardioides sp.
GCCGGCTTCGACAAGGACGCCCGCGGCATCGACGCACTGGCCGCGCTCGGCTTCGGCCACGTCGAGGTCGGCACCGTCACCGGCGAGCCGCAACCGGGCAACCCCCGACCCCGGTTGTTCCGGCTCCCCGCCGACCGGGCCATCGTGAACCGCATGGGGTTCAACAACGACGGCGCCGAGGCGGTGGCCCGCCGGCTGGCCGGCCGCGCCGCGCGGGCTCCGGTGGACGGTCCGGTCCTCGGGGTCAACGTGGGCAAGTCCAAGGTGGTCCCCGAGGACGACCTGGCCGCGGTGGTGCGGGACCACGAGAAGTCGGTCGGCCTGCTCGCGCCGTACGCCGACTACCTCGTGGTCAACGTCAGCTCGCCCAACACCCCGGGCCTGCGGGACCTGCAGGCGGTCGAGAAGCTGGAGCCGCTGCTGCTGGCCGTCCGCGACCGTGCCGACGCGGTCGCCGGGCGGCACGTCCCGCTCGTGGTCAAGATCGCCCCCGACCTCGCCGACGAGGACGTGCTCGCCGTGGCGGACCTGGCCCTGGCCACCGGGCTGGACGGCATCACCGCCACCAACACCACGACCCGACGCGAGGGGCTCGCCACGCCGCCCCCGGAGATCGAGCGGGTGGGCGCCGGAGGACTGTCCGGTCCGCCGGTCGCCCGGCGCGCGCTCGCCGTGCTGCGACTGCTGCGACGCCACGTCGGCGACCGGCTGGCCCTCATCGGCGTCGGCGGCATCACCACGGCCGGGGACGCCCGCGAACGGCTGGCGGCGGGGGCCGACCTCGTGCAGGCCTACTCCGCCTTCGTCTACGAGGGCCCGCTGTGGCCCACGCGCCTGGTGCGTGACCTCGCCCGCGGGAGCGCGGCGCCGGAGGGCTCGTGACCTCGCCGACGCGGACGCCGGTGCACACCGAGGCCGAGGTGCTCTCGGCGCGGAAGGTCGGCGCCTACCACCACCTCTCGCTCGTGGCCCCGGGCGTCCCGGAGCGTTTCCGGCCCGGCAACTTCGTCGCCGCGTCCGTGGGCGCGCCCCACCTCGCCCGCCGTGCCCTGTGGATCCACCGGGTGCGCTCGACCGGGGCCTACGGGCCCACCATCGACGTCGTGGTCGACCCGGTCGGGCCGGGCACCCGGTGGCTCGCGTCGCGCACCCAGGGGAGCCGGTTGGAGGTCACCGGCCCGCTGGGGCGCCCGTTCGCCAGCCCCCGGGACCCGGTGCCCTGCCTGCTGGTGGGGGAGGAGTACGCCGCCGCCCCGCTCTTCCCGCTCGCCGAACGGCTCCGCGAACGGGGGTGCCAGGTGACGATGCTGCTCGCCGCCGCCACCGAGTCCCGCCTGCTGGCCGCGCTGGAGGCCCGGCGCTCGGTGCGTGCGGTGACGGTGGTGACCGGCGACGGGTCGGTCGGCCGGCGCGCCACCCTGGCCGAGGTGGTCGACGACGAGGTCGCCCGGAACGCCCCCGCGGTCGTCTACGCCGCGGGTCGCCGGGCGTCGTTGCACGCCGTCGCCGCGGCCGCGGAGGCCCACGGCGCCTGGAGCCAGGTCGCGCTCGAGCGACCCACCCCGTGCGGCACCGGCCTGTGCCACGGCTGCCCCGTGCCCGTGGTCGCCGAGCACGGCGCCCCGCGCACCGTGCGGTCCTGCCACGAGGGTCCGGTCTTCCGCGGGGACCGGGTCCGCTGGGACCACCTGGAGGTGGGTCCGTGACGCTCGTCGCCGGACTGGACCCGACCCGGCCCGTGCTGGTGGCCGCCGGCTGCGGGGGCACCGGCCGTGAGCTCGCGGCGTACGGGCCGCTCGAGGCGCTGGGCGGGTTCGTGACCCGGTCGCTGAGCCTGGACCCGACCGTCCCGCCGCGCCCGGCCCGGGTCGGCGAGTCCCCGTCCGGACTGGTGCACGCCACCGGGCTGGAGAATCCCGGGCTCGACCCCTTCCTGGCCCTGGAGCTTCCCTGGCTGGTGCAGCAGGGTGCCCGGGTGGTCGTCTCGGTCGTCGGGTCCAGCCTGGGGGAGTACGCCGCGATCGCGCGCCGCCTCGGCAACGCCCCGGGCGTCGCCGCCGTCGAGGTGAACCTCGCGCCCCCGGAGGAGGCTCCGCAGCCCGGCGCCCAGGGCCCCTTCCACGCCGCCAACATCGTGTCCGCGCTACGTCGGGACCTGCACGGGGGCATCCCGCTGCTGGCCAAGCTGCGTCCGGAGTCGGGCCGGGTGGCCGGGGCCGCCCGCGCCGTGGCCGAGTCCGGGGCGGATGCGGTGGTGGTCGGCAACGCGGTCCCCGCCCTGCTGGCCGGCGCCCGCCCCGGGGGACTCGGCGGGCCGGCTGTCCGTCCGGTCACGCAGCGCTGCGTCGCCGAGGTGCGGGAGGCGCTGCCCGACCTGCCGCTCGTGGCCTGCGGGGGCGTCGCCTCCGCCGAGGACGCCCGGGCCTACCTCGAGGCCGGTGCGGTGGCGGTGCAGGTCGGGACCGCGCTGCTCCACGACCCCACCGTGGCGCACCGGATCGCCGCGGCCCTCTCGTCGCCCACGGACCAGGAGGAGGACTCCCCATGAGCTTCGGCCGACGCCTGCACGCCGTGGTGGCCGAGCGGGGCCCCGTGTGTGCGGGCATCGACCCGCACCCCGGGCTGCTGCGCGAGTGGGGCCTGGCCGACGACGTCGCCGGGCTCGAACGGTTCGCCCTGACCGCCGTGGAGGCGCTCGCGCCGGTGGTCGGCGTGGTCAAGCCCCAGTCCGCCTTCTTCGAGCGCTTCGGCTCCGCGGGCGTGGCGGTGCTGGAGCGCGTGGTGGCGGCCTCCCGCGCCGCCGGCGCCCTGGTCCTGCTGGACGCCAAGCGTGGAGACATCGGCTCCACCTCCCAGGCCTACGCCGACGCCTACCTCGACCAGGGCTCACCCCTGGCCGTCGACGCGATCACGGCCAGCCCGTACCTCGGGGTCGGCGCCCTGGCGCCGCTGTTCGACACCGCCCGCGCCCACGGCGCCGGCGTCTTCGTGCTGGCCCTGACCTCGAACCCGGAGGGCGCCCAGGTGCAGCGAGCCACCACCGGGGCGGGCGGCACGGTCGCCGGGACCGTCCTGGACGAGCTGCGTCACCTCAACGTCGGGGCCCGGCCCCTGGGGTCGTTCGGTGCCGTCGTGGGCGCCACCATCGGTGAGACGGGGGAGGACCTGGCCGTCAACGGCCCGCTCCTGGCGCCGGGGGTGGGCGCGCAGGGCGCGACCGTGGCCGACGTCCGCCGGGTGTTCGGCCACGAGGCGGGCCGGGTGCTGCCGAGCGTCTCGCGCGGGTTGCTCCGCGCAGGACCGGAGGCCGGGGCGTTGCGCGAGGCGGCCGCGCGCCTGCAGGAGGAGTACGCCGGGCTGGGGGTCGCATGAGGGCGGTCCGGTCCGTCGCCGTGGTCGCCCTCGTGGCTGTGCTGGCGGGGTGTGCCCAGGAGCAGCAGGAGCGCTACTGCGACGCCGTCGAGGCCAACCAGGCACGGCTGGGCGAGATCGTCTCCGAGGGGCGGTGGGACGCGATGATCCAGGCCCGACCCGTCTTCGAGGACCTGGCCGGCGAGGCACCCGCCGACATCCGCGACGAGTGGCGCACCGTGCTCGAGGCGGTGCGGGGCTTCGAGGAGGCGGTGACCGCCGCGGACGTCGACCTCTCCGACTACGACCCGGGCGACCCGCCCGAGGCGGTGACCGAGGAGGAGCAGGCGGCGATCGAGCGTGCGGTCCAGCAGCTGGTCTCACCGGACACCGCCGAGGCGCTCGGCAGCCTCGAGCAACAGGCCCGCGACGTCTGCCAGACCCCCCTCGAGATGTGACCCACGCGCGGCGGCCAGGCCCCGCCCGACCGCCGGATCGACCCTCGATTGCAGGGGTCGTGAGGTGATGACTAGATTGACGTCCGATCCGGCGGCCCGGACGTGCTCGGGCCACCCCAGAAGAAGGACGAGGTCGCTCGTGGCACTGCCCCCGCTCACTCCCGAACAGCGTCAGGCGGCGCTCGAGAAGGCCGCCGCTTCCCGCCGGGAGCGGGCCGAGGTGAAGAACCGACTCCGCAACTCCGGCGCCTCGCTCATCGATGTGGTCCGCGAGGGCCAGGAGAACGACGTCATCGGCAAGATGCGGGTGCTCGACCTGCTCCAGTCGCTGCCGGGGCTGGGCAAGGTCCGGGCGCGCCAGGTCATGGAGCGGCTCAGCATCGCCGAGAGCCGTCGGGTGCGTGGCCTGGGCACCAAGCAGATCGCAGCGCTCGAGCGCGAGTTCGGGCCGCGTGCCTGAGCAGCGCGACCTCGGCACCGGGCGGGAGGCGGCGCCACCCCCCAGCCGGCTCGTCGTCCTCGCGGGGCCGACCGCCGTGGGCAAGGGCACGGTGGCCGACCGGGTGCGTGAGCGGCACCCCGAGGTCTGGTTGTCGGTGTCCGTCACGACGCGCCCGCCCCGTCCCGGGGAGGTCGACGGCGCGCACTACCGATTCGTCTCCGAGGAGGAGTTCGACCGGCTGGTCGCCGAGGGTGAGCTGCTCGAGTGGGCGGTGGTCCACGGGCACGCGCGCTACGGCACGCCCCGCCGCCCGGTCGAGGAGGCGATCGCGGCCGGTCGCCCGGCCCTGCTCGAGATCGACCTGCAGGGTGCCCGGCAGGTGCGCCGCACGATGCCCGAGGCCCTGTTCGTGTTCCTCAAGCCTCCCTCGTGGGAGGAGCTGGTACGCCGCCTCGCCGGCCGGGGCACCGAGTCGGCGGAGGAGAAGCAGCGGCGGCTGGCGACCGCACGCGAGGAGCTGGCGGCCGAGACGGAGTTCGACCTCACCATCGTCAACGACGAAGTTCACGATGCGGCCGAGGAGTTGGTAGCCTTGATGAGTGCTCCTGTGCCACGCGCGGGGGCGGACACTTCTCCCGACGATCTGTGAGGCCTGATCAGTGGCATCCCCGAACATCGCGGCCGAGGGCGTGACCAACCCCTCGATCGATGACCTGCTGACGAAGACCGACAGCAAGTACCAGTTGGTCCTCTACAGCGCCAAGCGCGCTCGGCAGATCAATGCCTACTACTCCCAGCTCGGCGAGGGCCTCCTGGAGTACGTCGGCCCGCTCGTGGACACCCACGTGCAGGAGAAGCCGCTGTCGATCGCGCTGCGCGAGATCAACGAGGACCTGCTGCACTTCGAGAAGGTCGACCCGGCCGAGCTCGCGGCCGAGGAGGCCCAGGCCAGGGCTGCAGCCGCCGAGGCGGACGTCCCGACGTCCGAGTGACGCGGTCGGGGTCGATGACCGACCGGGCGGGGGAGCGGCCGCGCGTCGTGCTCGGCGTGGGGGGCGGCATCGCCGCCTACAAGGCCTGTGAGCTCTCCCGCCGGTTCAGCGAGTCCGGGCACGACGTGACCGCGGTCCCCACCGCCGCGGCCCTCGAGTTCGTCGGCGCGCCCACCTGGGCGGCGCTCACCGGCAAGCCGGTGACCAGCCAGGTGTGGGACCGGGTCCACGAGGTCCCGCACGTCCTGATCGGCCGGGAGGCCGACCTGGTCGTGGTCGCCCCGGCCACGGCCGACCTCCTCGGCAAGGCCGCGCACGGCCTGGCCGACGACCTGCTCACCAACACGCTGCTGACCGCGCGCTGTCCGGTGGTGATGGTCCCGGCCATGCACACCGAGATGTGGGACCACCCGGCCACCGTGGCCAACGTGGCCACCCTGCGCGAGCGCGGCGTGGTCGTGGTGGAGCCGGCCGTCGGACGCCTCACCGGCGAGGACACCGGCAAGGGACGCCTGCCCGAACCGGACTCGATCTTCGAGCTCGCCACCCAGGTCCTGCTCCGGGCCGGCCGTCCCGGTGACCTCACCGGCCGGCGCGTGGTCGTCTCGGCCGGCGGCACCCGGGAGTACCTCGATCCCGTGCGGTTCCTCGGCAACCGGTCGTCGGGCCGTCAGGGGCACGCGCTGGCCGTGGCGGCGGCCGCGCGAGGGGCCGAGGTCACCCTCGTGGCCGCCAACGTCGGCCTGCCCGAGCCCGCCGGTGTGGAGGTGGTCCGGGTCGAGACCACCGCCGGGCTCCGGGACGCCGTCATCGATGCCGCCCGGGGGGCGGACGCGGTCGTGATGGCCGCCGCCCCGGCCGACTTCCGCCCGGCCGCGGTCAGCGACGCCAAGATCAAGAAGGCCCCGGACGGTTCCGCCCCGACGCTGGAGCTGGTGCAGAACCCGGACGTGCTGGCCGAGCTCTCCGGGCACCGGTCGCGCGACGACCAGGTCGTGGTCGGGTTCGCCGCCGAGACCGGCGACGAGGCGGGGTCGGTGCTCGAGCACGCCCGCGCCAAGCTCGAGCGCAAGGGGTGCGACCTGCTCGTGGTCAACGACGTGAGCGGTGGGGCCGTCTTCGGGAGCACGGAGAACGAGGCGGTGGTCCTCAGCGCCGCGGGCGACGCCGTGGAGGTCCCGCGCGGGGGCAAGGACGTGCTCGCCCACGCCATCTGGGACCAGGTCGCGCGCCAGTGGTGAGACGCTCGTCCGGATGTCGGGACGCCGCGAGCCGGACGATAGGGTGAGCGCACACGAACCCCCGGGCAATCGAGAGTGAGTAACGCCGTGCCAGGACGCCTCTTCACGTCCGAGTCGGTGACCGAAGGTCACCCGGACAAGATCGCCGACCAGATCAGTGACACCGTCCTCGACTACCTGATCGAGCACGACCCGGACCGCGCGAACCTCCGCGTGGCCGTCGAGACGCTGCTGACGACCGGCCTGGTCATGGTCGCCGGCGAGGTCAGGACCAACGCCTACGCCCCGGTCGCCGACCTGGTGCGCGAGAAGATCCTCGACATCGGCTACGACTCCTCCGACAAGGGTTTCGACGGCCGGACCTGTGGGGTCCAGGTGGCGATC
>CAZRKV010000156.1:0-6772 GCA_964600305.1 uncultured Nocardioides sp.
AGGTCCGCCTGTGTCACGGTGGCCCGGTGGATCTTGCTCTTCATCATCGTGCGCAGCATCAGCTGCTCCTCTCGTTGGTCGAGTCGTACCCGCCGGCCCGGTCCGTGGGATCGGGTCCGGTCGAGTCGGCGCCGAACGTGATGGGCATGTTGTCGATGAGGCGGGTGCCACGCACGCGCGCAGCGATCAGGATCCGGGCGCGGAACCCGTCGGGCACCACGTCGGGGAGCGGGGAGAGGCCGTCGGTTCGGAGCTCGAGGTACTCCAGGTCCACGCCGTGCGCCTGCCGGAGCTCCGCCCGTGCCGCCGCCAGCGCCGAGTCCACGCCCTCGTGGGCGTACTCCCGGGCCCGGAGCAGCGCCAGGTTGAGGGCCACGGCCTCGTGCCGCGTGTGGGAGTCGAGGTAGCGGTTCCGCGAGCTCATCGCCAGGCCGTCGTCCTCGCGGGCGGTCTCGGCGCCGACGATGTCGATGGTCAGGCACAGGTCGGCGACCATCCGCCGCAGGAGCACCAGCTGCTGGTAGTCCTTCTCACCGAAGACCGCCACGTCGGGGCGGACGAGCCCGAAGAGCTTGGCCACGACGGTGAGGACGCCGCGGAAGTGGCCGGGCCGGGACCGGCCCTCCAGCTCGGTGGCCAGCGGGCCGGGCTCGATGGTGACCTCGGGCTCACCGCCCGGGTACACCTCCTCGACCGAGGGCGCGAACACCACGTCCACGCCCTCCTCGGCGCAGATCCGGAGGTCCTCGTCGAAGGTGCGCGGGTAGCGGTCGAGGTCCTCGCCGGGTCCGAACTGCATCGGGTTGACGAAGATGGAGGCGACCACCGGGCCGTCGACCTGCTTGCGGGCGGTGCGGAAGCAGACGGCGTGGCCCTCGTGGAGTGCGCCCATCGTCGGGACCAGCGCCACCGGGCGCTGCTCGGCCCGCGCCGGGGCCAGCAGGTCGGCGAGCTCGGCGCGGGTGCGGGCGACGGCGGGGGCGCTCACGCGTCCTCCGGGGCCGCCTCGGCGGCCGCTTCGACGGGAGTCACCTCTGCGGGGTTCACCTCGACACCGCCGGGTTCGGCGGCGTCCAGGACCTCGGCGATCCGCGCGGCGCGGATGGGGAGCAGCCGACCGTCGGTGACGACCCGGTCGAGCGTCGCGCGCGCCAGGGCGAGGTAGGAGGGCAGCACCTGCGGGGTCCGCGCCGCGACGTCGGCCAGGTGGGCCCGGACGGTGTTCACGTCGCCGCGGACGATCGGGCCGGTGAGGGCGCTGTCGCCCCGGGCGAGGGCGTTGTCCAGCGCGGCGGTCAGCAGCGGCCGCAGCGTCTCGGCGGGGTCGAACCCGGGACCCGCGGCATCCTCGCCCGCGGTCGCGGCCAGCATCTCCATCGCCTCGGTGACCAGGGTGACCATGTGGTTCGCGCCGTGCGCGAGGCCGGCGTGGTAGAGCGTGCGCCGCTCCTCGGGGACCGGCATCGGCCGGCCGCCGAGGTCGTCGACCAGGCGCCGCGCGAGGTCGATCTCCCCGGGGCCGGCGGTGAGGCCATAGACGCAGCCGGGCAACCGGTCGAGATCGGTCCCGGTGCCGGTGAAGGTCATCGCCGGGTGCAGGGCGATCGTCCGCGCCCCCACGGCCCGCGCCTCCTCGAGCACGGCCAGGCCGTGGCGACCGGAGGTGTGGGCGACGTACTGGCCCGGGGCGAGGGCTCCGCTGGCGGACAGCATCGAGACCACGTTCGGCAGCATGTCGTCGGGCACGGTCAGCAGGAGCAGGTCGCAGGACCGCGCGACGGCGGTGGGCTTGTCGCGGCGTACGCCGGGCAGCAGCGTCTCGATGCGGTGGCGCGAGGCGTCGGACTCGCCGGCGACGGCGGTGATCTCGTGCCCCGCCGAGCGGAGGGCCGTGGCCAGGACCGCCCCGACGCGACCGGCGCCGATCACGCCGATGCGCAGGCAGGCCGTGGCGCGGCCGGGCTGCAGGCTCATGGTGGACCCTTCGTTCCAGTCCCTCCGACACCCGCCTGGTGGCGGGCCGGCCGGGTACCGGACGTCGATTCACGTGCGTGACGAGCCTACGTCGGCCGCGCAGGGGCCCGGAAGGCCGCGCGGTGTGACGTGGCTCATGTGGAGCTCCCCGCGCCCGGGCCCCGGGGGACCTCGTGGCCGCGCGGCCCGGGCCTGCCTTGCTACCCTCCTGCCGCCGGCCGTCATCACTCGAGGGGAACCCGCGTTGGCCCTGCCCAACATGCTCGTCGTCGGTGTCGCGAAGTGCGGCACGACGACCCTGGCCGACATGCTGCGGGAGCACCCGCAGGTGTTCGTGTCCCGCCCCAAGGAGCTGCACTTCTTCAGCACCAGCCGGTTCGTCAAGCGGGGGATGAGCTGGTACGAGCAACAGTTCACCCCCGGCCCGGAGCACCGGATCACCTGCGAGGCCACCCCGGCCTACACCTACGACCGGAAGGCACTGCGGCGACTCACGGCCACGGTCCCGGACGCCCGCCTGGTGGCGATCCTGCGCAACCCGGTGGACCGGGCCTACTCCCACTACTGGCACGAGCGGCGCACCGGGCGGGAGGAGCCGATCACCTTCGAGGAGGCCCTGGAGCGCGAGCCCGAGCGCCTGGCGCGGATGGGACGTGCCGGGAAGCGACGCTTCGCCTACGTCGACCGGGGTCACTACCTCCCCGAGCTGCGTCGGGCCGCCCGGGTGCACGGCCGGGAGAAGTTGCACGTGCTCCTCCTGGAGGACCTGCGCGCGGACCGCGCGGGCACCCTGGCCGAGCTGTTCGAGTTCCTGGGTGTCGACACCGCACCGGCCTCCGAGATCTCCGAGCACCGGTCGAACCCCTACCGGGTCACCGACGAGTCGGGCCGGCAGCGGCCGACGGCGTACCCCCCGATGGATCCGGGCACCCGCGCCCGCCTCGTCGAGGAGTTCCGCGAGTCCAACGCCCGCCTCGCAGAGTGGCTCGGCCGCGACCTGCCCGGATGGGAGGTCTAGGTGCTGCCCAACATGGTGATCGTCGGGGCCCAGAAGTGCGGCACCACCACGCTCACCGGGCTGCTGCGACGACACCCCCAGGTGCGCATGTCCCGCCCCAAGGAGCTGCACTTCTTCGATTGGCACTTCGACCGCGGCCTGGAGTGGTACGCCGAGCAGTTCCGTCCCCGCCGGCCGCGCCAGCGCCGACAGCACGTGGTCGGGGAGGCGACCCCCTCCTACCTCTACCTCGAGCAGGCCCGAGAACGGCTCACCCGGACCCTTCCCGAGGCGCGCCTGGTGGCCATCCTCCGGGACCCTGCGCGCCGGGCGTACTCCCACTACTGGCACGAACGTCGCCTCGGCAACGAGCCGCTCGAGACCTTCGAGGAGGCTCTCGACCGGGAACCGGAGCGGTTGGCCGCCGGAGGCCGCACCCGCCAGCGGCACTCCTACGTCGACCGGGGCCACTACCTCGACCAGATCCTGCCGCTGGTGGAGGCACAAGGACGCGAGCGGATCCACGTGATGTTGCTCGACGACCTGGTCACCGACCGGGATTGCGCGCTGCGGGGACTGGCGGACTCCCTCGGTATCGACGCCGCGCCCTTCACGGAGGTCGGGGAGGTCTGGCAGAACCGTAGCGATGACGTGAGCCGAGAAGGTGCAGCGCGTCAGGAACGCTACCCTCCGATGAATCCGGCCACCCGCGCCCGGCTGGTCGAGGAGTACCGCGAGTCCAACGCCCGTTTGGCCGAGTGGCTCGGTCGAGCCCTGCCGTCCGCGTGGCAGGTGTAGGAGGACGCGTGCCCATCTACGTCAAGGACGACCGCTCGGTGCTGTTCGTACACGTGCCCAAGGCTGGGGGCTCCACGCTGGAGCGGATGTTCCGGCAGGCGGGGTGGACCGAGCACCTGCGGGAGACCCGTCGTACCGACCCGCAGGTCTTCCCGCTCTGGCGCTGCTCCCCCCAGCACCTGCACGCGGACCTGCTGCAGGCGATCTTCGACCTCGAGAAGTTCGATGTCGTCTTCATGGTGACCCGGGAGCCGCTCGCGCGGTTCCGCTCCGAGTACGCCATGCGCCACACCCAGGACCCTCGCACCGACGCCGCGGCCGTGGAGGAGTGGGCCGACCGGGTGCTGGGCAGGTACGAGCGCAACCCGTTCGTCCTCGACAACCACCTCCGGCCGCAGCACGAGTTCGAGGTGCCCGTCGGGGAGCGCTACCGCCTCGAGCAGGGCCTGGAGGCGATCGTCGCCGACCTGAACGCCCGGCACGACCTCGGCCTGGGCCCGCGCGTCCCCCACGCCCTGAGCAGCCAGAAGCGGTCGGGGATCGCCAGCTCCGACGTCGAGCTCTCCCCCCGCCTGAGGGCCCGCCTGGAGGAGCTGTACGCCGAGGACTTCCACCGCTACGGCTACTGACGTCGACCGGGTCGGGGCACCCGGGCGACGACCGCCCGGAGTCCGCGGCGGCCCACCCGGGCGGTGACCTCGCGCAGGAGGTGGAGCGTGCCGGCGTCGTCGAGGTACGCCGGCGGGCCGCCCCGGTCACGCTGCCGGTCCGCGCGCGCCGCCCGATCGGCACGCACGGCCGCCTCGACGGCTCCGGCGGTGCGTCCGGCCGCGGCAGGGCGGGCGGGCACCTCCGCGGCCCGGCGTACCAGCCCCGCAGCGAAGCGGGCGGCGACGTCCACAGGCACGGTGGGGTCCGCCGGGTTCTCGCCGACCGCGGTCGCGACCTCCGGGTCACCCAACCGGCCGAGGTCACCGATCACCGGGACGCCGGACGCGGCGATCTCCTCGGCCATGCCGGCGCCGAGCTCGGCGGCCCGCTCGACCGCCCAGCGCGGCGTCAGCAGCCGTGCCTCCTCGGGGGGTGGCGTGCGGTCCTGGAGGTGGCGCACCGCGCCGAAGCGCACGAGCCAGGTGTAGTCGGCCACCCCCCGACCGGCGTCGAGCCAGCGCCGGTTGAAGCTGCGCAGCATCTCCACCTCGGGCAGCGTCAGCGACCGGTTGGCGGTGGCCCCGGGCGGCTGCAGGGTGCCGGCGTCCAGGTCGAGGAGCTCCTCGAAGGAGCGCAGCAGGAACCGGGGGTCGGAGTCGTCCACGACGACGACCTGCACGTGGTCGATACCGGCGACCTCGGCCCAGCGGCGTACCAGCTCGCCGTGGCGGTGCCGGTTCCAGAACGACGGGGTCACCCGTGGCGCGTCCGGATGGTTGAGGATCGCGTCCAGCCAGCCCTCGTAGTCCAGGGCATCGTCGTACTTCACCGCCGGGCGGTTCTGCATGTACTGCTGCCACTGCGAGGCGAGGATCCGCACGACCGGCCGCAGCGTGACCACCACCTGCGTCCGCTCGGCGCCCAGGTCCTCGAGGATCCCGCGGATCCGCTCCGGGGGGGCCTCGGAGAAGAACTCGCTGCTCACCACGCTCACCCGGGCGGTGCTGGAGCGCACCTCGTCGAGCAGCGCGTCCCAACGCCGCCGGCCTACCCTGGGGTCCTCGGTGGCCAGCGATGTGCCCCCGGCCGCCGCCATGGCCGCGACCATCGGGTGCGCGGTGGGCCCGGCGTAGTGCACGCCCTGGGCCGTGAGCCGCTCCCGGCTGTGGTGGAAGGCCCCCTGGATCGTCGTGGTGCCGGTCTTGTGGGGCCCGATGTGCAGCAGGCGGGTGCCGTCGGGAAGCGGGCGGGTCCTCGGGTCGGTCACCGGCGCCCCCCCGGGCGGTGGCGGCGCACGGCCGCGGCGAGGAGCTCGCGCGCCGGGGTCCCGGCGACGGTGGGGCGAGCCGCCTCGGCCACCACGGCGTCGGCCAGGGTGGCGGCCTGGTCCACGGTCAGCCCGGCCGGGTCTGCCTCCGGGGCGTCGAGGTCGAGGTGCTCGATCGACCGGACGGCCGCAGCACGCAGGCGCGCGCGGAGAACCGAGTCGTCGAGGTCGAGGGCGTCGAGCTCGACGTCGAGCGCCTCGAGGAGTCGTCCCGAGGTGCTGCCGTTCACGAGATCACCTGCCTGCCGCCGACCGTCGGGCCGCGCGCCATGCTAGACCAGCACCGTGTGCCACACTGCCACGCGTGTCTGAGGCGATGGCGGGGCGAGACGAGGCGAGGTCGTTGCGGAACGTGGCCGTGCTGCTGGCCGGTGGGGTCGGCGTACGTGTCGGCCTCGACGTGCCCAAGCAGCTGGTCAAGGTCGCGGGGCACCCGATCATGGAGCACACCCTCGGGATCCTGGACCGGCACGAGGACGTCGACGAGATCATCGTGATGATGGCGCCCGGCCACCTAGACGCCGTGCGGGAGATGGTCCGCAGCGGTGGCTACACCAAGGTCAGCCACATCCTCGAGGGTGCCGACACCCGCAACGGGACGACGCTGCGCGCCCTGGAGAGCCTCGGTGAGGGCGAGTGCAAGGTGCTGCTGCACGACGCGGTCCGTCCCCTGGTGAGTCCCCGGATCATCTCCGACTGCTTCGCCGCCCTGGACACCCACGACGCGGTCGACGTCGCGATCCCGTCGGCCGACACCATCATCGAGGTCGGCGAGGACAACACGATCCGCAACATCCCCCCGCGCGCGAACCTGCGCCGGGGCCAGACCCCGCAGGCCTTCAAGGCCTCGGTGATCCGGGCGGCGTACGACGCCGCGGGGCGGGACCCGGACTTCCAGGCCACCGACGACTGCACCGTCGTGCTGCGGTACCTCCCCGATGTCCCGATCTGGGTCGTCCGGGGCGAGGAAAGCATCATGTAGGTCTCGGAGCCGATCGACCGGTACCTCGCCGACAAGCTCTTCC
>CAZRKV010000157.1:0-6758 GCA_964600305.1 uncultured Nocardioides sp.
TCGAGGTTCAGCGCCAGGCCGAGGGTGCCGTCCTCGAACTCGAGCAGCTCGTTGGCCATGGCCGACGGCAGGCCGGAGACCCGGGCGATGCCGTCACCGGCCTCGGCGACGGCGCCCACCTCTTCGCGGGTGGCCGTCCCGGGCTCGTAGTCGGACACGAAGCGCTGGAGCGCGTCACGGACCTCGTCCGGACGGATGTTGAGCTCCGTCATGATGTCGATTCCTTACTCTCGGTCTGCTCGAAGCGGTGTGGAGTTGATCAGCTCGCCAGGCGGCGGCGTACGTCCTCGAGGCGGCTGACGACGGTGCCGTCGATGACCTCGTCGCCGATCTCGACGCGCAGGCCACCGATCAGGTCCGGCTCGACCACCACGTTGAGGTGGACCGGCCGGTCGTAGCGACGGGCGAGCGCATCGGCCAGGCGGCGCCGACCGGCCTCGTCGAGCGGCTGGGCCACCCGGACCACGGCCAGGTGCTCGCCGTGGACCTCGGCGGCGACCTTCTGGTACTCATCCAGCGCCACTCCCACCGTGCGGTGGGTCCCGGCCAGGGCCTGCTCGACCAGGCGGACCGTCGCCGGCAGCGCCCTGCCCTCGAGCAGTCCACGGACCAGGGCCCGCTTGTCGTCCGCCGACCGCGAGGTGTCGGACAGCGCGTCGCGCAGGCCGGGGTTGTGCTTGATCAGGCCGGCGATGCCGAACAGCTCGTCGACCAGGCGACCGGCCGCACCCTCGCGGTCGGCGGAGCGCACGGTGGCCACGACGCCGAGGTGCTCGAGGGCGTCCGCGAGGTGGCGGGTCGCCGCCCACCGGGCCCCGACGGCCGCCGCCAGCACGTCCAGGGCCTCGGCCCCGACCTTGTCCCCGAACAGGTCCCGGACCAGTCCGGCCTTGGCCTCACCCGGCACCGACACGTCGGTGGCGACGCGACGCAGGCCGGGCTCCTGGCGGATCACCGCGGCCAGGGCGAACAGGTCCGACCCGAGGGTCGCCGCGTCGGCGCCCTCGGCCACCCGCCGCTGCAGCATCTCGGTGAGGTCGGCGACGGCGTCCTCCGAAGCTCCGCGGAAGGCCATCAGTTGACCCCACCCCGCGCCTGGTCCGCCTCGACCTCGGCGAGGAACCGCTCGACGACCCGGCTCTGCCGGGCCTCGTCATCGAGGCTCTCGCCGACGATCCGGCCCGCCAGGCCGGTGGCGAGGCCGCCGACCTCGGCGCGCAACGAGGTGATCGCCTGCTGGCGCTCGGCCTCGATCTGGGTACGCCCCTGCTCCACGATCCGCTGGGACTCGGCCTGGGCCTGGTCCCGCATCTCCGAGACGATGGACGCCCCCTGCTCACGGGCGTCCTCCCGGATCCGCGCTGCCTCGTGACGGGCGTCGGCGAGCTGCTTCTCGAGCTCGGCGAGCTTGGCATCGGCCTCGGCCTGCTTGGTCTCGGCCGCGGCCAGCCCACCCTCGATCGCCTTCGTGCGCTCCTCGTAGGTGGCCTCGAAGTTGGGGACGACCCACTTCTTGACCGCGAAGAAGAGCAGACCGAAGACGACCAGGCCGAGGAAGATCTCCACCGGGTGCGGGATGAGGGGATTGAGCTCCCCTTCTGCCGCCAGGGTGATCGAGTTCATGGGCGTGGTCCTTCGTCAGGTGGTGGAGTCGGTCAGAGCACGAACGCGAGGGCGATACCGATGATGGCCAGCGCCTCGGCGAGGGCGAAGCCCAGGATCGCGATCGGCTGCAGGCGGCCCTGCGCCTCGGGCTGACGAGCGACGCCGTTGATGTAGGCGGCGAAGATCAGGCCGATGGCCAGGCCGGGCCCCACGGTCGCGAGGCCGTAACCGAGCATGTTGAGAGAGCCTTCCACGGCTTCTTCCTTTCGTTGTTCCTACTTCGAGGTCTTGCGGATCCCGGACGACCGGCGGGAGGTCAGTGCTCCTCCGCGACGGCGCCCGCGATGTACATGGAGGTCAGCAGGACGAAGACGTACGCCTGCAGCACCTGGATCAGGATCTCGAGGAAGCTGACCAGGATGAACATCAGCCAGGCCACCGGCCCGGCGATCTTGACCAGGCCCTCCCCGTGGAGGAGGAGGTACTCGCCGCCCAGCGCGAACAGGATCAGCAGCAGGTGCCCGGCGAACATGTTGGCGAACAGTCGCAGGGCCAGCGTGACCGGGCGGACGATCAGGTTGGAGAAGAACTCCAGCGGGACCAGCAGGCCCAGGATCGGGCCGTGCACGCCCCCGGGCACCGACTGGTGCTTGAGGTAGGCCCCCACGCCTCCCTGGCGCTTGATGCCGACCCAGTTGTAGACCGCCCAGCTGAGCAGGGCGAGGCCGTAGACGATCCCGGCACGCGAGAAGGTCGGGAACTGGATGGCGGGGACCGCGCCCAGCAGGTTGTTGACCAGGATGAAGAAGAAGAGCGAGACGAGGTACGGCGTGAACCGCTGGAAGTCGTGGCTGCCGATGATGTCGCGGCCGAGGGAGTTGCGGGCGAAGCCGTAGCCGGCCTCGCCGACGAACTGCAGCTTGCCGGGGACCATCGCCCGCCTGCGGCCGGCGAGGTAGAAGAAGAAGAACACCACCAGGGCGGAGAGCACCAGCTGCAGCATCG
This sequence comes from uncultured Nocardioides sp., assembly GCA_964600305.1. GTDB lineage: Bacteria > Actinomycetota > Actinomycetes > Propionibacteriales > Nocardioidaceae > Nocardioides. The sequence goes on from CAZRKV010000157.1 coordinate 2,611, forward strand.
GCTTGGTGACGCCGAGGTACATCGTCTCGCCGAGGAAGGTGAAGGTCCGGTCCGGCCCGATCGGGGGGAGGTTGAAGTCCCCCGGACCCGGCGGGACGAAGCCCTGTTCCGGCAACGCGCTCATCGCGGTCGCAATCACGCTGTCTCCTGCCTGTGCCGCACTACCGATTCGTTGTCTCGCCCGGGTCGTCGGGTGGCCGGTTGAACGCCGACCACGTGAGATAGAGGCCCAGGACCGCTCCGACGACGATGCCGATGCCCACCAGGAAGGACGTGCCCACCCACTGGTCGAGTCCCCATCCGATCAATCCGTAGACCAGCACCCCGGTCACGACGTAGCTGAATGCCCGCCACGGGTCCTGTTGAGCCATCGCGCCCCGGACAATAGCAGTCGTGCCGCCTCATCGCGCACCCGCCTCGGGGCGCCGGGGGCCGTCGGTGGACCCCAGGTCGTACGCCGGGATGCGGGCCCGCCGGTGCTGGGCGACCTGGGCGCCGAGCCAGGTCAGGGTGGCGACGACGACCCCGGCCGCCAGCCACGGTCGCGACAACACGTCCCCGAGCAGGCCGGAGCGGGCCAGGCCGGCGACGACCGCGAGCAGGACCACGAGCTGGAGGGCGTAGGTCAGCAGCGCGAACAGCAACGACATCGAGGGCATCGCGCCCGCGACGGCGTCCACGGCGATCGTGCCGAGGAGGAGGACCCCGGCCGTGGCGACGGTGCCGACCAGGCCACCCCGGGCAGCGGCGGATCCGTCCACCAGGGCCCCCAGGACGGCCAGCACGGCGCCCGCGGCGACGGCCACGAGGGCGGCCGCGACCAGTACGCGGGGGCCCGTGGCGGGCCTCCTGCGGCGGGGCGCGGTCGTCATCATGGCGGCCGTTTCTGTCGAGTCCTGCTGGGGCCGGGAGGCCACTCCCGGAACGCTTGTGAAAACTAGCACAAAGTCTGCCGAAGCCCGGAACCGGGGGCTACCCCGCCACCGGCTCCTCCTGGTCGTCCAGGCCACGCACCCGCGGCAGGAGGAACGTCGCCAGCACGGTCACCAGCGTCATCACCGCCAGGCCGCTCCACATCCACGGCCCCGTGTAGAGGCTCGCCAGCACACTCCCGAAGGCGATGAGGGCGGCCCACGACCACATGATGAGCACCGCCCGGCGGTGCGAGTGGCCGATCTCGAGCAACCGGTGGTGCAGGTGCTGCTTGTCCGGCGCGAACGGCGAGCGACCGGCCCGGGTGCGGCGCACCACGGCGAGGACCAGGTCGAGCAGGGGCACGATGAGCAGCAGCAACGGGAGCGCCAGCGGCAGCACGATCGGGACGAAACTGGCCTCCGAGCCCTGGGCGCCCCGGGTGAGGTCGCTGGCCGGGAACTGTCCGGTCAGGGAGACGGCCGCCCCCGAGAGCACCAGCCCGATCAGCATCGATCCGGAGTCGCCCATGAACAGCCGGGCGGGGTTGAAGTTGTGGGCCAGGAAGCCCGCGCAGACCCCGGCCAGGGCGGCGCACAGGAGCGCCCCGGTGATCGCCAGCGACTGCTGGTTGACGTTGGCGAGCTGGTAGCAGAAGGCGAAGAAGGCGACCGCGCCGATCCCGACCACGCCCGCGGCGAGCCCGTCCAGCCCGTCGACGAAGTTGACCGCGTTGACGGTGGCCACCACCACCAGCACGGTGAGCAGGGCGCCCTGCCCCGCCTGGATCGCGAACACCCCTCCCCCGGCCTGGGGGACGAAGTAGTACTGCACCTCGTAGAGCACCAGCACCGCCGCGGCCAGGATCTGGCCGCCGAGCTTCATCAGCGCGTCGATGTCGAAGATGTCGTCGAGCACCCCGACCAGGCAGATCAGGGCGCCGGCCAGCAGCACCACCCGGGCGGGCCCGAAGACCCGGTCGCCCCCCAGGGACAGGAACGGCAGCTGGGTGGCCACCAGGTAGGCGGCCACCAGACCGCCCAGCATCGCCAGACCCCCCAGGTAGGGGATCGGTTCCGCGTGCACGTCGCGGTCCCGGACCTGCGCGAAGGCACCGGTGCGCATCGCGATCTCGCGCGCCACCACCGTGAGCAGGTAGGTGACCGCGCCGGCCACCAGGAAGACGAGGAGGTACTCGCGCACCCGCTAGTCCTCGTGTCCGTCCTGCAGGTCGACCCCGAGCGGCGCCAGGACCTCCGCGAGGCGGGCAGCCGGGAGGGCCCCCCATCTGAGCACGCGGGGCCGCTCCCCGGTGGCGTCGACGATCGTGGAGGCCTCGCCCCCGGGAGCCGGCCCGGCGTCGAGGACGACCGCGACGCGGTCGCCCAGCATGTCCTCGGCCTCCTCGGCGTCCCGCGCCGCCGGGCGGCCGGTCAGGTTGGCCGAGCTCACCGCCATCGGGCCGGTGCGCTCGAGCACCTCGAGCGCGACGTCGTGGTCGGGCATCCGCACCGCGACCGTCCCGCGCGTGTCACCGAGGTCCCACCGCAGCGAGGCCTGCTGGCGGCAGACGAGCGTCAGGGGCCCGGGCCAGAACTCCTCCACCAGTGCTCGGGCCCAGGCCGGGAGCCCGACCGCCAGGGCATCGATGGTGGTCGGGGCGCTGACCAGCACCGGGGGCGGCATGTCGCGTCCGCGCCCCTTGGCCCGCAGCAGCGCCGCCACGGCGTCGGCGTCGAAGGCGTCGGCCCCGAGCCCGTAGACGGTGTCGGTGGGCAGCACGACGAGCTCACCCCGGCGCACGGCGAGCGTCGCTGCCTCGATCGCGTCCGCGCGGGCGGCCGCCGTCTCCATCGTGTACCGCACGGCCGCTACTGTGCCAGCCTCGCCGTCAGGTAGCGCGGCCGACCTGCCAGGTCCGGGTGGTCCCGGACCTCGCTCCAGCGCCCGGTGGCGGTGAACACCGCCGGGGCGGACCGACCCTGGGCGTCGGCGTGCTCGGCGCCGACCACCCCTCCGGCCCGCAGCAGTCGGGCCGCCCGCCGCGCGAGGGCCCGCCGCGCGGCGAGCCCGTCCGCCCCCGACCCCCGCGCAGCCGCGGGGTGGTGGTCGCGGGCCTCGACCGCGACCGACTCCCAGGCGTCGAGCGGGATGTACGGCGGGTTGCAGACCACCACGTCCACCTCGCCCACCAGGTCCTCCAGCTCGGTGGACAGGTCACCCAGGCGGAGGTCGACGCCCGTGCCCGCCAGGTTGCGCCGGGCCCACGCGTGGGCGTCGGGGTCAACCTCCACGGCGTGCACCTGGGCCCCGGGGGCCTCGTCGGCGATCGCACGCGCGATCGCCCCGGACCCGGTGCCCAGGTCGACCACCCGGGGCCGGGTCACCCCGGCGTCGACCAGGGCGGCCACCTGGTCGATCGCCCATCCGGCGAGCAGCTCGGTCTCCGGGCGGGGCACGAAGACCCCGGGCCCCACGGCCAGCTCGACGTGGCGGAACCCGGTCGTGCCGGTCAGGTGCTGCAGGGGCACCCGGTCCGCTCGCCGGGACAGCAGGTCCTCGTAGGCGGCCAGGGCGTCCGCGTCCGGGGCGTCGACCAGCGGGAGGCGACCCACGGGGACACCGAGGACGTGGGCGAGCAGCAGGTCGGCCTCGCGCGCGGCCCCGTCGATGCCGGCCGCGGCCAGCCGGGCGGCCGCCGAGCGGCGTACGGCGCCGGTGCCCGACCCGGTGCCCGATCCGGGGCCCACGCCGGGGCTCACTCCCGGGCTCACTCCGGGGCTCACTCCAGCGCCTCGAGCCGGGCCGCGAGGTCGGCGGACACGCAGGACCCGACCACCGGGTCCAGGTCACCGGCGAGGACGGCGTCGAGGTTGTGGGCCTTGTAGCCGGTGCGGTGGTCGGAGATCCGGTTCTCGGGGAAGTTGTAGGTGCGGATCCGTTCGGATCGGTCCACGGTGCGGACCTGGGAGCGACGCGCCTGGCTCGCCTCGGCCTCGGCCGCCTCCGCGGCGACCTGCAGCAGCCGGGCGCGCAGGATCCGCAGCGCCTGCTCCTTGTTCTGCAGCTGGGACTTCTCGTTCTGGCAGCTGACCACGATGCCGGTGGGCAGGTGCGTGATGCGCACCGCCGAGTCGGTGGTGTTGACCGACTGCCCGCCGGGGCCGGAGGAGCGGAACACGTCGATGCGGATGTCGGACTCGGGGATGTCGATGGAATCCGCCTCTTCGGTGACC
>CAZRKV010000158.1:0-6757 GCA_964600305.1 uncultured Nocardioides sp.
CCGAGCCCGCCCCCCGGGCCCGCTGCAACTTCCCCCGCTGGTGGCGCGGGGCGGCGGTGGCGTGGTCGGCCGGCTCGTGGGTGTGGTCGCCCGGCGCCGCACGACCGGCGTGCCCCATCGCGGCGGTGAAGACCTCCTTGATCTCGGCGCGGTTGCGGTGGATCGCCGGCACCAGGATGTGGGAGGGCAGGTCGTCGCCGAGCTGCACGATCAGCTCGGCCAGGTCGGTCTCCCAGGCGGCGATGCCCTCGGCGGCGAGGGCCTCGTTCAGGCCGATCTCCTGGGTCGCCATCGACTTGACCTTCACCACCTCCTCGACCGCGTGCCGGCGCGCGACCCCGGCCACGATCCGGTTCGCCTCGGCGGCGTCGCGGGCCGCGTCGACGACGGCGCCGCGGGCGGTCAGCTCCCGCTCGAGCCGCTCGAGGTGCTCGTCGAGGTGCCGGAGCGTGTCGTCCTTGATCGCCGCCCCGGCGTCCCTCAGCTCCTCCCACTCCCCGACCTCGCCGACCACCGTCGCGCGCTTGGCGCGGATGGTGCCGGTGGCGTGGGCCAGGTTGCGGCGCAGCTGGGTGTCGGTCAGCGCCTCGCGCGCGGCCTCGGGGAACGGCGGCATGCCGAGGAACGAGGTCACCGGACCTGCTCCCCCTCGGTCGACGCGAGCACCTCGGCGAGGTGCCGGACCCGGACGCCGGCGCGCTGGCGCGACAGCAGCCCACCCACCTGCGCCAGGCACGAGTTGTCGCCGGCGACCAACACCTCGGCGCCGGTGCCCAGCACGTGGCGCGCCTTGTCCGCCCCCATGGCGACCGAGGTGTCGGCGTTCTTGACCGCGAAGGTGCCGCCGAAGCCGCAGCACTCGGCCGCGGCGGGCAGGTCGACCAGCTCGAGGCCGCGGACCTGCCTGAGCAGCTGCAGCGGCCGGTCGCCGACACCGAGCATCCGCAGGGAGTGACAGGTGGGGTGGTAGGTGACCCGGTGCGGGTACGACGCCCCGACGTCGGTCACGCCGAGGACGTCGACGAGGAACTCGCTGAGCTCGTGCACCCGCGGGGCGAGCTCGGCCACGGCCTCCGCCATCGCGGGGTCACCGCTGCGGCGGGCGACGAGCGTGTGCTGGTGGCGGGCGCACCCGGCGCACGAGCCCGAGGGCGTGACCACGGCGTCGTAGCCCGCGAACGCGTCGAGGAAGGCCCGGACCGCGGGGACCGCTTCGTCGAGGTACCCGGTGTTGACCATCGGCTGGCCGCAGCAGGTCTGCCCGAGCGGGAACTCCACGTCCACCCCCAGCCGCCGCAGCAGCCGGACGACGGCCCGCGGCGTCTCCGGGAACCAGGCGTCGTTGAGGCACGTCGCCAGCAGCGCCACTCGCATGGGGGCCACCCTCCCGCGTTTCGGCCGCACTGTGAACCGTCATGAAATCCTGCGGATCGGGAAGTGGTCCGGACATGCCTCAGTTCGACCTCGCCACCGTGGACCTGGTGGTCATCGCCGCCTACGTGGTGATGATCGTGGGCGTCGGCTTCTGGGCGGCCCGCCGCACCAGCGACTCCGAGGACTACTTCCTGGCGGGTCGCGGGATGACCTGGCCGCTCGTCGGCTTCTCCCTCATCGTCACCAACTTCTCGGGTACCCAGTTCCTCGGGCTCGCCGGAGCCGGCTACGACACCGGCATCGCGGTCTGGAACTACGAGTGGATGGCGACGCTGGTCCTGCTGGTGTTCGCGGTGCTGATCCTGCCGATCTACCTGCAGTCACGGATCTCCACCGTGCCGGAGTTCCTGGAGCTCAGGTACGACCGCCGCTCGCGCTACGCCTTCTCGGGCTTCACGGTCGTGACCGGGATGCTCATCGACTCCGCCGGGGGCATGTTCGCCGGCGCGCTCGTCCTGAGCCTGCTGTTCCCGGACGTGCCGATGATGGTCCACATCGTGGTGATCGCCCTGCTGGGGGGCGCCTACGTGATCCTGGGCGGCCTGCGGGCGGTCATGGTGACCGACACGATCCAGGGGATCCTGCTCTTCCTCGCGGCCGGCGTCATCCTGGTGCTGGTCTTCTCGGAGTTCGACTTCGACTGGGGTGTGTTCCCCGAGCTCGCGCCCGAGGGTGGGTTCACGCTCGCCCGACCGGCCGACGACGACTTCCTCCCGTGGCCGGGCATCTTCACCGGTGCGATCTGGCTGGGCTTCTACGTGTGGGTGTCCAACCACGTGGTGGTCCAGCGCGTGCTCGCGGCCAAGAACCTCGACCACGGGCGGTGGGGCGCCCTGTTCGCGGGGATGATGCAGCTCCCGCTGCTGGTGCTGCTCATCTTCCCCGGGATCCTGGCGCGCGACGTCTTCCCCGACCTGGACAGCCCGGACCTCGCCTGGCCCTCGCTGGTCTTCGAGTTCATCCCGATCGGGCTGCGGGGGCTCGTCGTGGCCGCCCTCATCGCGGCGCTGATGTCCACGCTCGACTCGGTGCTGAACGGGGCCGCCAGCCTCGTGATCAACGACTTCGTGCGGCCGCACGGCACCGACTTCTCCGAGCGGGGCCTGCTGCGGCTGAGCCGGATCGTGGTCGGTGTCCTCATGGTGGTCGCGGCCCTGTGGGCGCCGGTGATCATGCAGTTCGACACCATCGTGGAGTACTTCCAGTCCTTCCTCGGCTACGCCACGATGCCCATCGTCACCGTGCTCCTCGGCGGCATCTTCTGGCGTCGGGCAAGTGCCGCAGGCGCCTTCTGGACGCTGATGGTCGTCACGCCGCTCGGGCTCGTCGGCTTCGTCGTCGGCGAGCTCCTGGCGCTGCACTCGGTGCAGTTCCTCTACGCGACCGGCATCATGCTGGTGATCAGCGTGCTCACGTTCGTCGCGGTCTCGCTCGCCACCGAGGCGCCGGACCCGGACTCGATCACCGACGTGGTCTTCGACCGCCGTACCTGGGGCCGCGAGTCGGCCGAGCTGCGGCGCAAGCCGTGGTACCAGAACTACCGCTACCTCTCGGCCGGACTGGCGGCGCTCACCGTGGCCGTGGTCGTGCCCTTCTTCTGAGGCCCGCCACTCGCCAGGCGCCGTCCGAGGGCTCGGCCGGGGTCGGACCGGGTGCCAGACTGGGGGCGTGCTGACGAACTGGCGCGCAGCCGGACACCTCGCGGTCCTCGCGGCCGCGGCCGTGCTGCTCGCCGTGCAGACCCCGCTCCTGGTCTCCGGCCACGAGGTCGCGGTGGGGGTGGCCCTCGTGGTGACGACCGCCCACACCGCCGGCGCGCCCCTGGCGCTGTGGCGGCCCCGCGTCGCGGCCGCGGCGTCCGTGGTGGGCGCCCTCGCCACGATGCTCGTGCTGCTCTCCAGCACCGTGGGCGGCTGGCCGTGGGGCGTCGCCCCGATGCTCACCCAGCTGCTGGTGCTGCTGGTGCTGGCACTCGTCGGCCACTGGCGGCTGGCGGCCTGGACCCTCGGCGTCCTGGTCGCCGGTTCGCTCGCGGTGGCCCTCGCCGGTACGCCGTGGCACGACGTGAGCGCCTCGGGGGGCAACATCGCCCTCTTCACCGGGCTGGCGATGCTGGTCGGTGCCCTGGGCGGGATCGGTGGGCGCTTCGTCGAGATCACGGAGGCGCTGCGCCAGGAGCGGACGATCAGTGCCGAGGAGAACGCCCGGCGGATGGTGGTGGAGGAGAAGTCCCGCATCGCCCGCGAGCTGCACGACGTCATCGCACACACCATGTCCCTGATCACCGTGCAGGCCCGGTCGGCCCCCCACCGCATCGACGGCGTCACCCCCGAGGCGGAGGCGGAGTTCACGCAGATCGCGGAGCGCGCCGCCGAGGCGCTCACCCAGATGCGCGGTGTGCTCGGGGTCCTGCGGACCGAGCCCGGGCAGGCCGGGCGGACCCCCGTGCCGGGCCTGCGGGAGCTGCCGGAGCTGGTCGCGTCGGTCCGGGAGACGGGACAGCAGGTCGAGGTGCACGGCGAGGTGCCCGAGGAGACGGCGGTGGACGACGAGGTCGGTGCCGCGGCGTACCGCATCATCCAGCAGGCCCTGAGCAACGCGCGCCAGCACTCGCCCGGCCAACCCGTGCGCCTGGACCTGCGGACCGCGGACGGCGAGCTGGAGGTCGGGGTCCGCAACCCGCTCGAGCGCCCCGCGGTGTCCGGCACGGACGGCCACGGGCTGATCGGGATGCGCGAGCGTGCCACCGCGGTCGGTGGGACGCTCCGGGCCGGCGAGCTGACGCCCGGGCAGTACGACGTCCGGGCGCGCCTGCCCCTGCATCGCGCGCGGACGGAGCCCGACGAGGTGGCGCGATGACGATCCGGGTGGCGGTGGTGGACGACCAGGACATGGTCCGGGCCGGGTTCGTGGCACTGCTGGACAGCGAGCCCGACCTGACGGTGGTGGGCACCGCGGCCGACGGCGCCGAGGCGCTGCAGGTGGTACGCCGCACCCGGCCCGACGTCGTGCTGATGGACGTCCGGATGCCCGGCCTGGACGGGATCGAGACGCTCCGGCAGCTGGTGCGCGACCCCGCGACCGAGGCCGTGCGGGTGGTCATGCTGACCACCTTCGACGCCGACGAGTACGTCCACGAGTCGCTGCGGGTCGGGGCCAGCGGCTTCCTGCTCAAGGACGCCTCCCCGGTCGAGCTCGCCTCCGCGATCCGGCTCGTGCACGGGGGCGACGCGCTGCTCTCCCCGTCGGTGACCCGACAGGTGATCGAGCAGCTGGCCACGGCCCCGCCTCGGCGGCGTCCGGACCCCCGGCTGCGCGGGCTGACCGACCGGGAGCGCGAGGTGCTGGTCCTGGTCGCCTCCGGGCGGTCGAACACCGAGATCGCCGAGGAGCTGTTCCTCGCCGAGCAGACGGTGAAGACCCACGTGAGTCGTGTGCTCGGCAAGATCGGGGCCCGCGACCGGGCGCAGGCGGTGGTCTTCGCCTACGAGAGCGGACTGGTCACGCCGCACTCCTGACCCGCTACCCCGGTAGGGGGCGGCATGGCTCCGGCGGGTGACGCGGGTCGGCGTACCTGCCGCCTAGCGTCCGGCGCATGACGACGACACTCCCGCCGAAGGCACGCCGTCAGGTGAACCCCTACACCGGGCTGTCGCGGCAGATCAAGGATGCGGGCCTGCTCGACCGTGCCCCGCGCCGGTACGTCGCCCGCTTCCTCGGCCTCGCCCTGGGGTACGCCGCCGCCGTGACCGCCCTGCTCGGGCTGGGGCGCTCCTGGTGGCAGCTCGCCGTCGCCATCGGCTTCGGCGTGCTGTTCACCCAGACCGCCTTCCTCGCCCACGACGCCGCGCACCGGCAGGTCTTCAGCTCCGGCAAGCACAACGAGACCCTGGCCCGGGTGCTGGGGAACCTCGTGGTGGGACTCAGCCACGGCTGGTGGATGCGCAAGCACTCCCGGCACCACGCCAACCCGAACAAGGTGGGCGCGGACGAGGACATCAAGCCGGGTCCCCTGGTCTGGACGCCGGAGGACGCCGCCCAGCGGACCGGTCCCGCGGCCTGGTTCGCCGCGCGGCAGGGCTGGCTCTTCTTCCCGCTGCTCACCCTCGAGGGGCTCAACCTGCACGCCGGTGCGTTGCGCACGGCGCTCGGACGCTCGCCGCTCCCCCACCGGCGCACCGAGGTCACGTTCCTCGCCGTGCGCCTCCTCGGCTGGCCGCTGCTCGTCCTCTGGACGCTCGGGGCCGGTCTCGGCGCCGCCTTCCTCGCGGTCCAGCTCGCGGTGTTCGGGGTCTACATGGGAGCCAGCTTCGCGCCGAACCACAAGGGCATGCCGCTGGTCCCCCGCGACACCACCATCGACTTCCTCTCCCGGCAGGTACTGACCTCGCGCAACATCCGCGGCGGCCGCTGGGTCGACTGGTTGATGGGCGGGCTCAACCTCCAGATCGAGCACCACCTCTTCCCGAGCATGCCCAGCTCAACCCTGCGCCGGGCCCGTCCCCTCGTCCGGGAGTACTGCCTCGAGCAAGGCATCCCCTACACCGAGGCCGGCCTCGTGGAGTCGTACGGGATCGTGGTGCGACACCTCAACCGGGTCGGGCTCGGTGACCGGGACCCGTTCGCGTGCCCGTTCGTGGTGGCGCACCGGACCGGGTGAGGGTGTCCGACGCCACGGGAGGCTGGTCGATCGCCATCTCCTGCAGCCGGTGCACGGCCTCCCCGGCGTGCGTCAGGTACCGCTCCAGCGCTGTCCGGGCGCGCGGCTCGTCCGCGTGCCGGGGGAAGGCCCCGAGCAGGTTGAGACGGCTCCCGGCCACCCAGGCGGCGACCTCGGGGTCACGCAGCCACCGGCCCTCGGTCCGCCACGAGCGGGCCACCATGCCCGGGTAGTCGTCGGTGCCAGCCGCGTAGGGGTTGGACGGGCAGAGCCGGTTCCGCTCCTCGTCCTCCGTGCGACGCGCCTCGACGAACCCGATGAGGGCCGCATTGAAGCACGCCGAGTTGTGCCGCACCTGCTGCAGCACGACCCGGCCGGGCCCGAAGACCGGCACCGGAGGCGCGTCCCTCAGGCCGCGGGCCGTGCAGTCGACGTGGAGCACCCCCGCCTCGGTGGCGATCTCGCCCCGGTCCAGGACGGTGCGGTCGCGCTCGATCCGGCGGACCCGCCCCATCCGGACCACCCCGGTCACCTGGCGCAGCCGGTCGACCTCGTACCGGCTCAGCATGGCGCCCCGGTACATGTTCGAGCGGACGCTCGGGTCCAGCCGGACCATCCGGCCCACGTCCTCGAGGCGGGCGAACATGTCCTCGAGGTCCGCCG
>CAZRKV010000159.1:0-1724 GCA_964600305.1 uncultured Nocardioides sp.
TCTACGAGGCGCCGGCGATGGCGCTGTTGTGGGTCGCCTACGAGCGGCTGCTCAACGCGATCCACAACGAGGACACGATCGCGAACTACCACGCGGACGGACGCCGGCTGGGGCGGTTGCTCTACCAGGGGCGCTGGCTGGACCCGCAGGCGCTGATGCTGCGCGAGTCGATCCAGCGGTGGGTGGCCTCGCTGGTGACCGGGTCGGTGACGCTGCGGCTGCGCCGGGGCGAGGACTACACCATCCTGCGCACCGGGGGCCCCGACTTCTCCTACCACCCCGAGAAGCTCTCGATGGAGCGGACCGAGAACGCGGCGTTCGGCCCGGTCGACCGGATCGGGCAGCTGACCATGCGCAACCTCGACATCGCCGACTCCCGGTCCAAGCTGGAGCTCTACGCCGCCCAGCCGATGGACGAGGGCCAGGTGCTCGTCGAGAACGGGACCCTGCTCGGGTCGCTGCCCTCCGGTGGTGCCGAGCGGATCGAGGCGCGCGGCCCGAACGGCGACGACCGTGACGAGTGGCTGGACCACGCCGCCCTGGAGTCGGGCACCGACTGAGCCCGACCCCGGGTCGCGGGGGTAGAGTGCCCGAGGGGCACAGCGTCGTGCACGACCCGCCGCGGCAGCCGTGGCGTGCGGTCGCCCGATCCACCACTCGCAACCCGCTAGGACACCAGCTGTGAGCAAGCCCGTCGTACTCATCGCCGAGGAGCTGAGCCCCGCCACCGTCGAGGCCCTCGGCCCCGACTTCGAGATCCGCACCTGCCACGGTGCCGATCGCGCCGAGCTGCTCCCGGCCATCGCCGACGTCGACGCCGTCCTCGTGCGGTCGGCCACGAAGGTGGACGCCGAGGTGCTGGCCGCGGCGCAGCGGTTGAAGGTGATCGCGCGGGCCGGCGTCGGCCTCGACAACGTCGACGTCAAGGCCGCCACCCAGGAAGGCGTGATGGTGGTCAACGCGCCGACCTCCAACATCGTCTCCGCCGCCGAGCTGGCGGTGGCCCTGATGCTCGCGGCGGCCCGCCACGTGTCCCCGGCACACGCGGCGCTGCGCGAGGGGGAGTGGAAGCGGTCGCGCTACACCGGCACCGAGCTGTACGAGAAGACCGTGGGGATCGTAGGGCTGGGCCGCATCGGCGTGCTGGTCGCCCAGCGCCTGGCCGCGTTCGGCATGCAGGTCATCGCCTACGACCCCTACGTCCAGGCCGGCCGCGCCGCGCAGATGGGCGTGCGCCTGGTCGACCTCGACACCCTGCTGACCGAGGCCGACTTCATGAGCGTCCACCTCCCCAAGACCCCGGAGACCGTCGGGCTGATCGGCGCCGAGGAGCTGCACCGGGTCAAGCCGTCGCTGGTGCTGGTCAACGCGGCCCGTGGCGGCATCGTCGACGAGGAGGCGCTCTACGCGGCCCTGAAGGAGGGGCGGGTCGCGGCCGCCGGGCTCGACGTCTTCGCGCAGGAGCCCTGCACCGACAGCCCGCTCTTCGAGCTCGAGAACGTCGTCGCCACGCCGCACCTGGGCGCCTCCACCGAGGAGGCGCAGGAGAAGGCCGGGATCGCCGTGGCCAGGTCGGTCCGGCTCGCGCTGTCCGGCGAGCTGGTCCCCGACGCGGTCAACGTCCAGGGCGGCGTCATCGCCGAGGACGTGCGTCCCGGCATTCCTCTCACCGAGAAGCTCGGCCGCGTCTTCACCGCACTCGCGGGCGAGGTCGCCCAGCTGCG
>CAZRKV010000159.1:1734-6755 GCA_964600305.1 uncultured Nocardioides sp.
GACGTCAAGGTGCTCGAGCTGGCCGCCCTCAAGGGGGTCTTCGCCGACATCGTCGAGGAGCAGGTCTCCTACGTGAACGCGCCGCTGCTGGCCTCCGAGCGCGGCACCGCCGTACGCCTGGTGACCGAGTCGGAGAGCCCCGACCACCGCAACCTGATCACGATCCGCGGGACCCTCGCCGACGGCACCCAGGTGTCGATCAGCGGCACCCTGGTCGGCATCGCGCAGCGGGAGCGGATCGTGGAGGTCGACGGCTTCGACATCGACATCGAGCCGACCGACCACCTCGCCTTCTTCCGCTACGAGGACCGTCCGGGCATGGTGGGCACGGTGGGCCGCATCCTCGGCGAGTCCGGGATCAACATCGCGGGCATGCAGGTCGCCCGCGACACCAAGGGTGGCCACGCCCTCGTCGCGCTGTCGGTGGACTCGGCGATCGGTGCCGAGACGCTGGCCGAGATCGAGACCGCCATCGACGCCGCGAGCGTGCGCGCCGCGAGCCTCGTCGGCTAGCGGCGGGGTACGCCGTGATGGTGCCGTGAGCACGGAGCCCGAGGCCGGCCCCGGAGCCGCCCCCGGGGCCCCCGCGAGCCGCCAGCTGCTGGACCTGGGGCCGGTGGCCCAGGTGCGTGCTGGTCGGCTGGGCCGGAGGGTCCCGCAGCTGCTCGCAGGCCTGGTGCTCTACGGTGCCTCGCTCGCGCTGATGGTGCGCGGCGGCCTCGGGCTGGCCCCCTGGGACGTGCTGCACTACGGGCTCACCCTGCACCTGCCGATCACCCTCGGCCAGATGGTGATCGGGATGAGCTTCGTGGTGCTGCTGCTGTGGATCCCCCTGCGCGAGCGGCCCGGGGTCGGGACGGTCGCCAACGCGCTCCTGGTCGGGCTGGCCGCCGACGCCACCCTGGCCCTCCTCGCGCCGCCGGAGCCGACCTGGGCCAGCATCGCGCTGATGGCGGCGGGGGTGGTGCTCAACGGGGTCGCCACGGCGATGTACATCGGGTCCCAGTTCGGGCGCGGCCCCCGGGACGGGCTGATGACCGGCCTGGTCCGGCGCACGGGGTGGTCGCTGCGCCTGGTGCGCACCGGGCTGGAGGTCTCGGTGGTCCTCCTCGGCTTCCTCCTCGGTGGCGTGGTCGGGGTCGGGACGGTCGTCTACGCGCTGGCGATCGGGCCGCTCACCCAGGCCCTCCTGCCCCGGTTCACGGTGCACCTCCCCACCCGCGCCTGAGAGCGGGGATGATGGGCCCATGGCCCCAGACGTCGAGCTCGTCGAGATCCGCGACTTCCTCGCCGGACACCCACCCTTCGAGGACCTCCCCGCCGAGGTCCTGGACCGGCTGCCCCGGCGGCTGGGCGTGGAGTACCACCGGCGCGGCACCCGGGTGCTGGCCCCGGGCGTCGTGCCCGAGGAGATGCCGGTGCTGCGCTCCGGTGCGGTCGAGGTCCGCGACAGTGACGGGTTGCTGGTCGAGCTCTGCGAGCCCGGGACCAGCCTGGCCGCGGACGCGGTGGCGCACGGCCGCCCCTACGAGCACGAGGCGACCGCCATCGAGGACACCCTGGTCCTCACCGTCCCCGCCGACGTCCTCACCGACCTGGCCGGGCACGAGGCCGTCGACCGGCTCCTGGCCCCCGAGTCCCCCGGGAGCCTGCGGCCCGCCCTCGAGCGCCAGCAGGGCGCCCTCCACGGCCGGGACGTGCTCCGCACGCGCGTGGGTGAGGTGGTACGCCGCCCCCCGGTCAGCGCCGGCTCCGGTGCCAGCGTCCGGGAGGCCGCCCGGGTGATGAGCGAGCAGCGGGTCTCCTCGCTGCTCGTGATGGACGGGGATCGCCTGGCGGGGATCCTCACCGACCGGGACCTGCGCAACCGGGTGCTGGCCGGTGGCGCCGACCCCGACCGGCCGGTCCGGGAGGTGATGACGACCGACCCGGTCACCGGGGGCCCCGACGCCCTGGCGCTGGAGGTGCTGCTGGACATGGTCGGCCGCAACATCCACCACCTGCCGATCGTCGAGCACGGCCGGGTGACCGGGATGGTCACGACCACCGACCTGATGCGGCTGCAGCAGGCGAACCCGGTCCACCTGGTCGGCGACCTCGACAAGGCCCCGGACGCGGCCACGGTCGCGGAGCTGGCCCGGCGACTCGGCTCCGTGGTCGAGACGCTGGTCGCCCAGGACGCCTCGGCCCACGACATCGGGCGCGTGGTCACCCTGATCGGGGACGCCGTCGAGCGGCGGCTGCTGCAGCTGGCCGAGGAGCGCCTCGGCCCGCCACCGGTGCCCTACGCGTGGCTGACGCTGGGGTCGCGGGCGCGCTACGAGCAGGCCCTCAACAGCGACCAGGACCACGCGATGGTCCTGCACGACGAGGCGACGCCGGAGCACGCCGAGTACTTCGGCAGGCTCGCCGACCTCGTCGCCGACGGACTGGTCGACGCGGGCTACCCCCGGTGCCCCGGCGACATGATGGCGACCAACCCGCGGTGGCGGGTCCCGCTCGCCGAGTGGCGCCAGCAGTTCGACACCTGGTTCGCCCGGCCCTCGCCGGAGGCACTGCTGCACGCGAGCACCTTCCTCGACCTGCGCCACGTCGCCGGCGACGCCGACCTCGCCGCACGGCTGCGCGAGCACGTGCGCCGCGGATCGAGCCGGTCGCGCCTGTTCCTCGACCACCTGGCCAAGCAGGCCCACTCCGCCCACCCCCCGCTCGGGATCTTCCGCGGGCTGGTGGTGGACAAGACCGGCGAGGACCGCGACACGCTCGACATCAAGCGCGGCGGTGCGGGCATCGTGGTCAAGGTGGCCCGGGTGCACGGGCTCGACGTGGGCTCCCGCGCCACGAGCAGCCGGGCCCGGATCGCCGACGCGGTCGACGCCGGACGGCTGAGCGCGACCATGGGCAGCGACCTGCGCGACGCCTGGGAGTTCCTCAGCTACGTCCGGCTGCGGCACCAGGCCGCCCAGGTCCGTGACGGGGTGCCGCCGGACAACCGGGTGCGGCCCGACGACCTGAGCACGTTCGAGAAGCGGCACCTGCGCGAGGCGTTCCGCGTCGTCCGCCTGGCCCAGCAGTCCCTGGCACAGCGCTTCCAGGTCACCGAGGTGCCCTGAGTGGGTGGGGATGGAGCGGCGCCCCCCGTCGAGGGGCCGGCGGACGGGTTGGACCGGCTGCGGTTGCTCGCCGTCGACGTGGAGACGACCGGACTGGACTGGCACCGTGACCGGCTGCTCGCCGTGGGGTTCGTGCCGGTGGACGGCCGTCGGATCGACCTCGCCGGGGCGCGGCGGGCCGTGTTGCGGGCCGAGGACGGCCCCGGGGCGAGCGTCTGGCTGCACCGGCTGACCCACGACGTCCTCGCGTCGGGGCGTCCGGCGGTCGAGGTGCTGCGCGATGTGCTCGACGCCCTGGCCGGCCGGACCCTGCTGGCCCACCACGCCGTGCTCGAGCAGGAGTTCCTCTCCCGCGCCTGCGAGGAGGTGGGGCTCGACCCGTCCCCGCTGCTCGGCGGCGCCGTGGACACGATGCAGCTGCAGCACCGGATCCTCGTGGGGCGGCAGCACAGCGAGCCGCCGCCCGGGTCCCTGCGGCTGTGGGCGGCCCGCGAACGGTACGGCCTCCCACCGGCCCCGCCGCACGATCCCCTCAGCGATGCCCTCGCCTGCGCCGAGCTCTACCTCGCCCAGGCCGCCGAGCTGGGGGAGGAGGCGGTGCTGCGCGCGCTGGGGCGGCAGGAGCGCGGGGGCGCCGTACGCCGCCTCAGCGCCGGGTGGCGATCAGCGTGGCGGCGTCGGGGGCGATCATGACCTCCACGGCGGTGAACCGCTCGTCGGTCAGCCACTCCTCGCGCAGCGAGTCCACCCGCCCCTCGGCGATCGGGGGCCAGGTCTGGCTCGGGGTGAAGTCGTCGAGGACCACCAGGCCGCCCTCCTCGACCAGGTCGATGACCTGGTCGGGTCCGAACTCCGCCCGGCTGCCGGTGTCGAGGAACAGCAGGGAGTAGGGCCCCTGGTCGCGCAGGGTGGACCAGTCGGCGGCGAGCACCTCCACCTGGTCGTCGTCGGCGAAGATCTCCGCGGCGGCCTCGGCCAGCTCGGGGTCGAGCTCGGCGGTGAGGATGTGCGCCTCGCCGCGGATGCCCGAGCGCAGCCAGGCCGTGCCCACACCGCACCCGGTGCCGAACTCCGCGAGGCGACCGGTGCGGGTGGCGGCCAGCGTCGCCAGCAGCCGACCGGTCTCGTTGCGGCAGAACGAGACGTACCCGGCCCGACGCGAGACCTCGAAGGCGCGGGAGACGGTCTCGGGGAGGTCGGGCGGGGCACTCATGCCGCCGAGCATGCTCGCGCGTCCGGGCCGTGGGCTCGGCGTCTCGACATGTGAACAGCTGCGCGGGTTCCCGCCCCGCCGCACCCGCCGTGCGACTAGTATCGGTCGCGCCATGCGGAGCGTCTTCGTACTCATTCAGCGCCGCGGCGAGGCCCGGCAGCGCTAGCTGCTCGTGAGGCCCCCTCGCCGCGGTGGTTCGGCGTTCCCCGGCCTCACCCCTCCTTCTGCTCCGTGACGGGCGTCGGCCACCGGCCACCAGCCCCGCGTCGCTTCCCGGTCCCGCCGGCGCACGTCGATCCGTGCCTGGCGCGTCCCCCCGTCCACGGAGCCCCACCCGAGATCCGACGACGTCCGAGGAGGCGACGATGTACGACATGTACCCCGACTGGGGACCGGCCAGCCACGACCCCGACAACCCCCGCAGCCACGAGGCCGTCCAGGCGGCGCTTGACCTGCGAGACAACGGCGGCCAGCGCCCCGACGACAACTAGCCTTGGGCGCCATGAGCACCTCGGCACCCACCTCCCCGGACCCCGCCCCTGCGACCGCCACCCCTGCGATGGGGTCGGTGCGGCTGGCGGTGATCCCCGGCGACGGCATCGGCCCGGAGGTGACCGCCGAGGCGCTCAAGGTGCTCGAGGCCGCGGCCCCGGAGGGGGTGAAGTTCGAGCAGACCCCCTACCGGCTCGGTGCGG
>CAZRKV010000160.1:0-6607 GCA_964600305.1 uncultured Nocardioides sp.
CCCGAGAGTCTAGGGGCCCGGAGGGCGCCGCCCCGGGTCAGCTCATCCGCTCCAGGATCAGGGCCATGCCCTGCCCGCCGCCCACGCACAGGGTGATCAGGCCGGTGGACTAGTCGTGGAAGTCCAGCGAGTTGAGGATCGGGTTCTGCAGGCGAGCACCGGTCATCCCGAAGGGGTGCCCCACCGCGATCGCGCCGCCGTTGACGTTGAGCCGGTCCAGGTCGATGCCGAGGTCCTGGTAGGAGGGCACCACCTGGGCGGCGAAGGCCTCGTTGATCTCGACCAGGTCGATGTCGTCGATGCTCATCCCCGCGTTGGCGAGGGCGCGCTGGGACGCCTCGACCGGACCCAGGCCCATGATCTCGGGGGAGAGGCCCGACACCCCGGTGGAGACGATGCGGGCCAGCGGGGTGAGGCCGAGCTCCCTGGCCCGGGTGTCGGACATCACGACGACGGCGGCCGCGCCGTCGTTGAGGGGGCAGCAGTTGCCCGCAGTGACCACGCCGTCGGGCCGGAAGACCGGGTCGAGCTGGGAGACCTTCTCGTAGGTCACCCCGGCCCGAGGTCCGTCGTCGGCGCTCACCACGGTGCCGTCGGGGGCCGTGACGGGGGTGATCTCGCGCGCCCAGAAGCCGTTCTCGTTCGCCTTCTCGGCGAGGTTCTGCGACCGGACGCCGAACTCGTCGAGCTCCTTGCGCTCCAGCCCGCGCATGCGGGCGACGTTCTCGGCGGTCTGGCCCATGGCGATGTAGGCATCGGGCAGCAGCCCGTCCTGGCGCGGGTCGTGCCAGTCCTGGCCCCCCTTGGCGTACTCCTCGGTGCGGGCGACCGCATCGTCGAAGAGCGGGTTGCGGGTGCCCGGGATGTGGTCGGAGGTGCCGTTCTTGAAGCGGGAGACGGTCTCCACGCCGGCGGAGATGAAGGCGTCGCCCTCACCGGCCTTGATGGCGTGGAACGCCATGCGCGTGGTCTGCACCGAGGAGGCGCAGTAGCGGGTGATCGTGGCCCCGGGCACCTCGTCCATGTCGTTGAGGACGTTGACGATGCGGCCCATGTTGTTGCCCATCTCGCCACCGGGCAGGCCGCAGCCCAGGTAGAGGTCGTCGATCGTCCTGCGGTCCAGGGCCGGGACCTTGTCCAGCGCCTCCTTGACGATGAGGGCGGCCAGGTCGTCGGGACGGAAGTCCTTCAACGAGCCCTTGTTGGCGCGGCCGATGGGGCTGCGCGCCGCGGAAACGATCACTGCCTCGGGCATGGGTCCTCCTGCTGGGGGAACGGGGAACGTGCCCGGCCAGCCTAGACCGGGACGGGCTCTGGGAGGATGGAGGCGTGCGCCACACCTACGAGTGCCAGCTGCGCTGGGCCGACATGGACCTGCTGGGCCACGTGAACAACGTGGTGTACGTCGACTACCTGCAGCAGGCGCGGATCGACATGTTCCGCATCCACGCCCCCGACGCCCGCACCCACGACCTCGCCGAGGGCGTGGTGGTCGTGCGCCAGGACGTCCAGTTCGTCGCGCCGCTGGTCTACCGGCCCCGCCCGGTGCTGGTCGACGTGTGGGTCAGCCACGTCGGAGCCGCCACCTTCACCCTGGCCTACGAGGTGTACGACACCTCGGAGGGCCAGCGGAGCGTCTACCTGCGCGCGACGTCCACCCTGGCGCCGTACGTCTTCGCCGAGGAGCGGCCCCGACGGGTGAGCCCGGCGGAGAAGCAGGCCCTGCAACCGTTCCTCGGTGATGTCGACGAGCGGCTGGGAACGACCGCCCTGGCCGCCGTACGACGCAGCGAGCCGGGGCACCACCGGTTGCAGACCCGCTTCTCCGACGTCGACGTCTACGGGCACGTCAACAACGTCGTCTACTTCGAGTACTTCCAGGAGGCGCGGATCGAGTACCTCCAGCGCCTCTGGGAGTCCCGGCCCCTCGGCACCGCCGGGGGAGGGCTGGTGGTCGCCCACACGTCGGTGGAGTACCACGTGCCGGTGCTGTTCCGCACCGAGCCGTACGACGCCTGGAGTGCCGTCACCCACGTGGGCCGCTCCTCGTTCGTGGTGGACGGCGAGCTGTGCGACGGTGACCAGGTCCTGGCCCGCGCCCGGTCGGTGCTGGTCACCTTCGACCGCGAGACCCAGCGGCCGGTGCCGCCTCCCGAGCACCAGCGGGCCCTGCTGCAGGCCGAGCTCCCCGGGGGAGCCGGCCCGGGGGCCAGTACGGGGGTCAGTCCGGGGAGTTGACCATGAACTGGGCCGCGTGGGTCACGTAGGCCCAGAACCGCGCGTCCTGCTCGGGCGTCAGGCCCGCCTCGTCCAGCCCGGCACGGAAGTGCCGGAGCCACCGGTCCCGGGCCTCGGTGTTGACGGTGTAGGGGGCGTGGCGCATCCGCAGCCGCGGGTGGCCGCGCCGCTCCGAGTACGTCGTCGGTCCGCCCCAGTACTGGGCGAGGAAGAGGGTGAGTCGTTCGGCCGCGGGCCCCAGGTCCTCCTCGGGGTACATCGGGCGCATCACCTCGTCCTCGGCCACACCCTCGTAGAAGCGGTCGACGATGCGGCGGATCGTCGCCATCCCGCCGATCTCGTCGTAGAAGGACACGGTCTGCTCGGTGCTGGGCTCCACGCAGCCATTGTGGCCGGTGGTCGGTGGCCCGGCGCCGAGGGGCCTGTGCCCGCGGACCACGTCGTGCCAGACTCCGCAACAGGCACCCGCAACAGACACCCGCAAACTCACCGCCGGAGGAGCAGACATGGCCACCAGCCGCACCGCCACCACCCACTGGGAGGGCACCCTCTTCGAGGGCGCCGGGAGCGTCACCATGGAGTCCTCGGGCATCGGCACGTACGACGTCACCTGGGCGTCGCGCGCCGAGGAGCCCGAGGGCCGCACGAGCCCTGAGGAGCTGATCGCCGGCGCTCACTCCGCCTGCTTCAGCATGGCCCTGTCCAAGGCGCTCAACGACGCCGGTTCGCCCGCCACCTCGCTGGACACCCAGGCCCAGGTGTCGTTCACGCCCGGGACGGGGATCACCGGGGTCCACCTCTCCGTGAGGGGCGTCGTGGAGGGGCTCGACGAGGCGCGGTTCCGTGAGCTGGCCGAGGGGGCCAAGGACGGCTGCCCGGTCTCCCAGGCGCTGGCCGGCACCTCGATCACGCTGGACGCGTCCCTGGCCTGAGCCGCCCCGGCCGTCGGGCCGGTCGGGGCCCTACCCGTCGTCGTCCACGTAGTACGCGGCGGCGCCGTGGCCGGCCCCCTCGCCGAGCACCCACTCGGGGTAGGGGACCCGGATGCCCTCCTGGTCGAACCGGGCCTTGATCCGGGCCCGCAGCTCCCGCCCGATGCCCCACTGCTGCAGCGGTGCGGTCTTCAGCGCCACGCGCATGATGACGCCGCGGTTCGCCACCTCCTGCACGCCCCACAGCTCCGGGGGCTCGAGGATGAGTCCCTTGAAGTCGGCGTCCTCCCACAGGTCGCGGGACGCCTCCTCCAGGATCCGGCGGACCCGGGGGATGTCCTCGTTGTAGGCCACGGCGACGTCCAGGACGGTGCGGGCCCAGTTCTGGCTGAAGTTCCCCACGCGCAGGATCTCGCCGTTGCGCACGTACCAGACGGTGCCGTTGAGGTCCCGCAGCCGGGTCACCCGCAGGCTCACCGCCTCGACCTCCCCGTCGCACTCGCCGACGTCGATCCAGTCGCCCACGCCGTACTGGTCCTCGAACATCATGAACACGCCGGACAGGAAGTCCTGGACCAGGCTCTGGGCCCCGAAGCCGAGCGCGAGGCCCACGATGCCCGCACCGGCCAGCAGGGGTGCGACGTTGACGCCGAACTCCGACAGTGCCATCACCACGGTGATGGTGAGCACGACGATGGTGGTGACGCTCTTGAGCAGCGAGCCCATCGTGCGGGCCCGCTGGGCCCGTCGGCTGCGGTCGCCCCCGCCGAGGGCGATCCGGCCCACCTTGGGTCCCGAGGCGGCGCCGTGCTCGGCACGCTGCGCCACCCGGTCGATCGCCCGGTGCAGCAGCCAGCGGACCAGGATCCCGACCAGGAGGATCGCCAGGACCGCGAGCGGACGGCCGATGACGAAGTCGGCCAGGCGGGCGGCGGTGGTGTTCTCGGTGCCGTTCCACACCGTGGTGCACCAGAACTGGTCGGCACTGCAGGGACTGTCGGCGGCCATGAGCATGCCCTCCAGTATCCGGGCGGGACAAGGGGGATATCCTCGGGGGCGTGAACACCACGACGACTCCTGCCCGCGGACTCGCCCGCGGGGCCTCCCGGGCCGGTGCGGCCGCCGTCCTGTTCGCCACCGTCCTCAGCGGCGGTGCCGCCCACGCCAAGGTCCCCGAGGGGTGGAGCGACCCCGACGCGGTCTCCTGGCTGACCATCCTGTGGATGCTGATCGGCATCCCGCTGGGCCTGGCCCTCCTGATCACGTTCCTCGTCTACGTGCCCGCCCTGATCCGGGGCGAGCGGCTCGCGCCGGGGGAGCCCCAGCTGGAGGACGAGTGGTTCGGCGGGCCACGCCAGGGCAGCCGCGAGCTCGCGGCCCCCGACGACGCGGAGTCCCGGGCGGGCGGCGCCAGTGGCCGCTGGTGAGCCCCTCACCGGTGCCGACCGGCGTGAGATCGATGCCACGATCCGTCGCGCCGAGCAGCTGAGCCGCTGCGAGTTCTCCGTCTTCGTGGGCCAGGCGGGTCGCGACCCCCGGGCCTACGCCA
Organism: uncultured Nocardioides sp.; assembly: GCA_964600305.1. Classification (GTDB taxonomy): domain Bacteria; phylum Actinomycetota; class Actinomycetes; order Propionibacteriales; family Nocardioidaceae; genus Nocardioides. The sequence continues at coordinate 4,720 of CAZRKV010000160.1, forward strand.
CCAGCCTCCACAACTCCCTCGTCGCGCCCGCCCGCACCGTCCTCGTCCTGGTCGATCCACGTGCCCGGGTGATCGAGGTCGTCACCGGCGCCGACGCGCGCGCCCGGCTGACCGACGCGGAGGTGGCCTCGGTCATCGACCGGATGGCGAGCGACCTCGCCTCCGGGGACCTCGTCGGCGGCCTCACCCGCGGGATCGACCTGCTGGCACGGGCCGCCCGCGAGTAGGCCCGGACCTCACACCCGTCCGTCGCGCTCCTGCGCGGCCAGGGCCCGGGCCATGTCCGCCCGCCCCTCCCGGACGTAGCGCTTCGCGGCCGGGTTCGCCGGCGACTCCGCCAGCCAGGCGTCGATGCGCGCGACGGCCTCGTGCGAGGCCAGCGGCATCGGGAACATCAGGGAGAGCACGGTCGAGGCGCGCTGCACGCCCTTGTCCTCCCAGATCGTCTCCGCGGCGGTGAGGTACGTCTCCAGGTACGGCGCGAGCACCTCCGCCTGTCCCGGGGCGGCGAACGCGCCAGCGATGCTGCGCTGGGTCTCGTTGGGGACGTCGTCGCGCTCCACCGCGTCGCGCCACGCCTCGGCCTTGGCCTCGGGGGTCGGGCGCACGGCCAGCGCCGCGGCCGCGCGTTCGCGGCCGGAGATCGTGTCGTCGCGGGTGAGCTCGTCCTCGATCTCCGGTCGGTCGGCCCGCCCGTGCGCCGCCAGGGTCGTCAGGAGCGCCCAGCGCAGGTCGGTGTCGACGGTCAGGCCGTCGACCACCTCCGACCCCTCCAGCAGGCCGGCCACCTGGTCCAGGGCCGAGGGGGAGTGGGCGGCCGCCGCGTAGGCCCGGGCGAAGGCCAGCTGGTGGTCCGACCCGGGTGCCGCCCCCCGGAGCAGTCGGCGCAACCCCTGCTCCCAGGCCGCGCGCAGGTCCGCCCGGTGCGCCGGGTGGCTGTAGTGGTGGACCGCGGTGCGGGCGTAGATCGGGAGACGGCCGACGGCGGTGAGGTCGGTCTCGGACCCGATGCCCCGCAGCACCAGCGCCACGAAGTCGGACGCGCTCATCTCTGCGTCGCGGGTCATGTCCCAGGCGGCCCCCCACAGCAGGGCCCGGGCCAGGGAGTCCTCCACCCCGTCGACGTGCTCCACCGCCGTGGTCAGCGAGCGCTCGTCCAGGCGGATCTTGGCGTAGGTCAGGTCGCCGTCGTTGAGCAGCACCAGGTCGGGCCGGCGCTCCCCGACCAGCTCGGGGACCGGCGTGCTCGGCCCCTCCACGTCGAGCTCGACCGAGGTCCGGCGCACCAGCCGCCGCCCGGAGCTGGCGGGGGCGCCCGGGTCCTCGACGGCGTCGTACAGCCCGATCCCGATCCGGTGGCGGCGCAGGGTCGGGAACTCTGCGGCGGCCGACTGCTCGACGGTGAAGGTGGTGAAGGCGCCGTCGCCGTCGACCTCGAAGGCGGGAGCCAGGGTGTTCACCCCGGAGGTCTGCAACCATTCCCGGGCCCAACCCGTCAGCTCGCGCCCGGAGGAGCGCTCGAGGGCGCCGAGCAGGTCGTCGAACTCGGTGTTGGCGAACTCGTGCTCCCGGAAGTAGCTGCGGAGCCCGGCGAGGAACTCGTCGATGCCCACCCAGGCGACCAGCTGCTTGAGGGTGGAGGCGCCCTTGGCGTAGGTGATGCCGTCGAAGTTCACCTCGACCGCTTCGAGGTCGTGGTTGTCGGCGGCGATCGGGTGCGTGGAGGGCAGCTGGTCCTGCCGGTAGGCCCAGTTCTTCCGCGCGTTGGTGAAGCCGGTCCATGCCTCGGTGTAGCGGGTCGCCGCGACCAGCGCGTGGTGGGAGGCCCACTCCGCGAACGACTCGTTGAGCCACAGGTCGTCCCACCAGGTCATCGTCACCAGGTCGC
>CAZRKV010000161.1:0-6556 GCA_964600305.1 uncultured Nocardioides sp.
TCGACCGGGGCGAGACCCTCGCGGAGAAGTTCCTGATCCGCTGGAAGGGCGAGGCCGACCCCCGGCACGTGAAGGCGATCGACGCCTACTGGTCCTCGGCCGCCGAGCACGGCATGAACGCCTCCACCTTCACCGCCCGGGTGATCACCTCCACGGGCGCGGACGTGGCCGCGGCGTTCTCCGGGGCCATCGGCGCCATGAGCGGCCCGCTGCACGGCGGGGCGCCCTCACGGGTGCTCGGGATGATCGAGGAGGAGGAGCTGCTCGACCGCGGCCAGCGGCTGATGGGCTTCGGCCACCGCGTCTACCGGGCCGAGGACCCCCGGGCGAGGGTGCTGCGGCGCACCGCCCGGGAGCTCGACGCCCCGCGCTACGAGGTGGCCGAGGCGCTCGAGGCCGCCGCGCTCGCCGAGCTGCGCGAGCGGCGGCCGGACCGGGTGCTGGAGACCAACGTCGAGTTCTGGGCCGCGATCGTGCTGGACTTCGCCGAGGTCCCGCCGGCGATGTTCACCTCGATGTTCACCTGCGCCCGCACCGGCGGCTGGTCGGCGCACATCCTGGAGCAGAAGCGCACCGGCCGGCTGATCCGCCCGTCCGCGCGGTACGCCGGCCCGGGGTCGCGCCCCGCCACCGAGGTCGAGGGCTGGGACGCCAGCTGGGGCGCCTGACCCGCTAGTCCGTGACGAACGGGTCGCTGTCGGGCGGTTCCGGGGTCCCGAACGTCACGGAGTACCGGGCTGGAGGCGCTTGCCGAAGCAGCGCTGGTCGGGCTGGTCGCGGTAGTACCCGAACTTCGCGATCGGGGTGTAGCCGCTGCCCTCGTACAGCGCGATCGCCTCCGGTTGCGCCGTCCCGGTCTCGAGCACGGCCACCTCGGCCCCGGCCTCGGCCATGGTGGCCTCCAGGTGGGCCAGCATCGTCCGCGCGTGCCCCCGGCGCTGGGCCTCGGGGACGACGTACATCCGCTTGATCTCCCCCACCTCGGACGAGCCCAGCACGTCCATCCCCGAACGTCGGCGCCAGCCGCCGATCGCGACCGGCTCCCGGTCGACGTACCCGACGAAGAAGGAGCCGTACGGCGGCACGAAGGCCTGCTCGTCGAGCGCGGTGGCGTCCCGCTCGCCGTAGCGGGCGACGTACTCCTCCTGCACCTGCTCCACCAGCGCCGCCGCGTCGGGGTGGGTGATCGGCAGCGCCTCCACCCGCATCGTCGGCACCCAGGGGCCGAACGGTCGGGCCCCGCGCCCGAAGCCCCGGTCGAGCAGCAGCAGGCCGACCAGCAGGACGAGGACCCCCAGCGCCGCCCGCGCCAGTCCGTCCCGGTCGTCGGTCACGCGGTCGAGGAAGGAGGTCCAGGTGGCCAGCCCGGTCGCCAGGAGCGCGAAGCCCACGGGGGCGACCAGCAGCCCCAGCACCCGGGCGGCGCGGGGCGGGACCAGGCGCGACACCCTCTCGACCAGGTCGTCCATCACTGCTTCCTCGTAGGGGTCTCGTCGGTTGTGCTGCCGCGCCTCGGTGCTGACACAATAGGGGTGCGCGAGCACGCCCGGATGACAGCGTCGTCACCGCCGCGGCTGTCGCCCCCGACACCCGGGGCGGCCCCACCGATCCCAGGAGGCTCTGCCAGTGACGAACGCAGCGACCGACACCGAGGCACCGACGATCACGATCCCCGCGGACCTCAAGCCCGCGGACGGCCGGTTCGGCGCCGGCCCGTCGAAGATCCAGACCTCGCACCTGGATGCCCTCGCCGCCACCGGCGAGTCGCTGCTGGGGACCTCCCACCGGCAGCCACCGGTCAAGCAGACCGTGGCGCGGGTGCGCGAGGGGCTCGCAGAGCTGTTCTCCCTGCCGGAGGGCCACGAGATCGTCCTCGGCAACGGCGGCGCGACCGCGTTCTGGGACATCGCCACCTTCGGGCTGATCCGGGAGCGCAGCCAGCACCTCTCCTTCGGGGAGTTCTCCGCCAAGTTCGCCACGGCCGCGAAGGCCGCGCCGTTCCTGGCCGAACCGACGATCATCGAGGGCGACTTCGGCACCCGCCCGGCCCCCCGCGGCGAGGCCGGCGTGGACGCCTACGCCTGGGCGCACAACGAGACCTCCACCGGCGTGATGGCGCCGGTCTCGCGGATCGGTGGCGCCGACGACGACGCCCTGGTGCTGATCGACGCCACCTCCGGCGCCGGCGGCCTCCCGGTGGACCTGAAGGACGTCGACGCCTACTACTTCGCCCCGCAGAAGTGCTTCGCCTCCGACGGCGGGCTGTGGATCGCGGCGATGTCGCCGGCCGCCCTCGACCGCGCCGCCGAGATCGCGGCCTCCGGCCGCTGGGTGCCGGCCTTCCTCGACCTGCCGACCGCGATCGAGAACTCGCGCAAGGACCAGACCTACAACACCCCCTCCGTCGCCACCCTGTTCCTCATGGCCGAGCAGCTGGACTGGATGAACGCCCAGGGTGGTCTGCCCGGGATGGTCGCGCGCACCACCCGGTCCGCCGAGATCCTCTACGGCTGGGCGGAGCGGACCGCGTGGACGACGCCGTACGTCGAGGAACCCCACCACCGCTCGCTGGTGATCGGGACCATCGACCTGGACGAGTCGATCGACGCCGCCGCCGTCGCCCGGACACTGCGGGCCAACGGCATCGTGGACACCGAGCCCTACCGCAAGCTGGGCCGCAACCAGCTGCGGATCGGCATGTACCCGGCGGTGGACCCGGCCGACGTGGAGGCCCTCACCCACTGCATCGACCACGTGGTCGAGCAGCTCGCCTGACCCTGAACCGGACAGCTCGGTACTCCGTGACGTTCGGGTTGCCTTCCGGCGCTCGCGCCCGCCCGAACGTCACGGAGTAGCGGGGCGGGGCGGTGTGTCGGAGAGGGTGATCGGGGTACTGGGTGGCTGGACGGACGAGTCGAGCCGGGAGGTCACCCGATGCCGAAGCCCGAGGTGGTACGCCGCGCCGAGGCGCTGGTCGGAGAGGGCGCCGAGGGCGGCTTCCGAGCCCAGGAGCAGCACCCGCCCGGCCTGACCGACCAGATGGACCCGGTGCCCGACCACGGCGAGGAGACCTGGGTCGGGCACGGCCGGCTCGAGGGCCTGCGCACCCTGGTCACCGGGGGTGACTCCGGCATCGGGCGTGCGGTCGCCATCGCCTACGCCCGCGAGGGCGCGGACGTGGCGATCAGCTACCTCTCCGAGGAGGAGCCCGACGCGCTCGAGACCGCACGGTGGGTGGAGCAGGCCGGGCAGCGCTGCCTGCGGATCCCCGCGGACCTGACCTCGCGCGAGGAGTGCCGGCGCGTGGTCGCCGAGACGGTCCGTGGGCTGGGCGGCCTCGACGTGCTGGTGAACAACGCCGGCTTCCACTACTCCCGCAACGGCGACGACCTCGACGGCCTGGCCCCGGACACCGTGGAGCGGACCCTGCAGACCAACCTCGCCGGCACCATGTGGATGTGCCAGGCGGCCGCGGAGCACCTCGGCGAGGGGGCCTCGATCATCAACACCAGCTCGATCCAGGCCTACGACCCCTCCCCGCCGCTGCTGGACTACTCCGCGACCAAGGCCGGCCTCAACAACCTGACCGTGAACCTCGCCCAGGCCCTCGGGCCGCGGGGGATCCGGGTGAACGCGGTCGCCCCGGGCCCGATCTGGACGCCGCTGCAGCCGGCGACCCGCTCGGGTGAGCACCTGGAGAAGTTCGGCGCCAACACGCCACTGGGCCGCGCCGGCCAGCCCGCCGAGGTCGCCGGCGCCTTCGTCTTCCTCGCCTCCCCCGCCGAGGCCAGCTACGTCTCGGCCACCGTGATCGGCGTCGCCGGCGGCAAGCCCGTCTTCTGACGCCGAGTCGGCCCCACGGCCCCGCCGAGTCGGCCCCACGGCCCCGCGCACCCCCCGAGCGAGTAGATTCGCCCCATGTCCCCCCGTCCGATCCGCGTCGCCCTGATGAACGACTACGAAGTCGTCGTCCGGGGTCTGGCCCGGATGCTCGAGCCGTACGCCGACCGGGTCGCCGTGGTCGAGCTGGACTCGCACAGGGACCCGATCACCGACTTCGACCTGCTCCTCTTCGACACCTTCGGGCGCGGCACGGCCAGCATCGACCTCGACCAGCTCGTCGAACAGGTCCGGGGCAAGGTCGTCATCTACAGCTGGGGGGACGAGCCGGAACTGGCGGAGGCCGCCCTGCACCGCGGCGTGGCCGGGTACCTGCCCAAGTCCCTCACCGCCGAGGAGCTGGTCGAGGCGCTGGAGAAGATCCATGCCGGCTCGCGGATCAACATCCCCGCCGGGGACGACGTGCCGCGGGCCAGCCCGGTCTGGCCCGGGCAGGACGTCGGCCTGACCGCTCGCGAGGCGGAGATCCTGGGCCTGGTCACCCAGGGGCTGAGCAACCGGGAGATCACCGAGGTCGCCTACATCGGCGACAACACGGTCAAGACCCACATCCGCAACATCTACCGCAAGATCGGCGTCACGCGACGCGCCGAAGCGGTGCGCTGGGGGATGGAGAACGGTTTCGAGCCGGACCGGATCCGGATCTTCCCCGGCGCCTGACTCACCCCACGGCGCCGCGCAGGGCGTCGTACGTCGCCTCGTCGAACGCCACCAGGCGGGACTCCTCGACGCTGGTGTCCGTCCCGCGCAGGGTCTCGACGGCGGCGGCGATCGCGTCGGACTTCGGCCAGCCGTACACCCCCGCGCTGATCAGGGGGAAGGCCAGGGTGCGCGCCCCGAGCTCGTCGGCGACACGCAGGGCGCCGGAGTAGCAGGACGTCAGCAGGCTCCGGTCGGTCTCCCCGGCCCGGTGGTTGGGGCCGACCACGTGGATCACCCAGCGCGCCGGCAGCTCACCGGCGGTGGTCCAGCCCGCCTCGCCGGTGCCCAGGCCGTCCGGGAACCGCCGCTCGCAGTCGGCCAGGACCTCCGGTCCACCGGCCCGGTGGATCGCTCCGTCGACGCCGCCGCCGCCCCGCATGGTGCGGTTGGCGGCGTTGACGACCGCGTCGACCTGCTGCTGGGTGATGTCGCCGAGGACCACGGTGAGCTCCATGCCTGCGACGGTAGTGGACCCGGATTCACCGGGGGCGCAGGGAGCGCAGCAGCACCACGAGCACGAGCACACCGAGGGCGGACCCCAGCAGCCACGGCCAGACCTCCGGCTCCAGGGCCTCGGCCGTCGGCGCCGGGGGCGGCTCCGGGGGGTCGGGCTGCTGCGCCATCGCGTCCTGCAGGTCCGGTGTCCAGGACACCCGCAGCAGCGGCGTACGGAGCCCCTCGGTGGACAGGAAGACCTCACCACCGGGGGCCACCGCGATCGCCTCGCCCTGCTCCTGGTCCGGCAGCACCATCGCGCCCAGCGACTCCAGGCCCGGCCAGCGGTGCAGCATCGCGCGACCGTAGTTGCGGATGACGAGGTGCCGGCCGTCGGGGAGGAAGGAACCCCCCGTCGCGACCCCGAGGGTGGTGCCCACCTCGCGCAACCGGTTGACGCGCTCGCCGGAGAGTCGCCTCGGCGCGGCCAGCACCCGTCCCCCGAAGACATCCTTGGTGACGAGCAGCAGGCGTCCGCTGCGGGGGTGCGCCAGCAGCGCCTCGGCGTCGGCCGGGCCGTCGGGGTGGGCCAGCTCGTAGCGCTCCGGCACGACGTGCCGCTCCCCCTCCCCCACGGGCACGCGCAGCACCTCCACCCGGTCGCGGACCCGGCGGTTGTCGCCGATGTCGGCGACCCACACGTGGTCCTCGCCGGCGGGGGCGAGCGCCTCCACGTCGACGGGCCCCTCGTCCCACGTGGTGCGGCCGACGGTCCGTCCGGTGTCGCGGTCCACGACGAAGACCCGGCCGGAGTCGCCGGAGTCGTTGACGGTCACCACGTGCTCCCCGGTCACCACCAGGCCGCTGGACTCCACGATCTCCGGGTCGTCGAACCGCCACACCTCCTCCGCCGGCGCCTCACCGCTGCCCTCCCCGGCGGCCGGCGCGGTGAGGGCGACGGGCGCCAGGCAGCAGGCGACGACCAGCAGCCGACGGACCGCTTCACGCACCACCGAGGAGCTCCGCCAGCGCGGGTCGCACCTGCCAGGTCGCCACGAGGTCGTCGTACTCGGACCGCAGGTCGCCACCGGTCACCGGGGAGCCGGTGCGCGTGGCCCGGAGCAGCGTGTTGCGCGGGGTGTGCTCGCTGCCGACGAACTCGACCACGTCGACGCGGTAGCCGCGCAGCCGCAGGACGCTGGCCCGCAGGGCGTCGGTCAGGGTGTCGGCGAACCGCTCGCGCAGGATGCCGTGCCGGACCAGCGGGGCGTACGGCGCGGGGGCGGGCGCGCGGCGCAGCTGGGCGGCGACGTCGTGGTGGCAGCAGGGTGCGGCGAGCACCAGCGGCGCCTCCCACTCCACGGCGCGGGCCAGGGCCTCGTCGGTGGCGGTGTCGCACGCGTGCAGCGCCAGCACCACCTCCGGCGGCCGCGCCAGGTCGGCCTCGCCGATGGAGCCGACGACGAAGTCGGCGTCGATGCCCAGCTCGGTGGCCACCCGGTGGTTGTGGTCGCGGGAC
>CAZRKV010000162.1:0-6538 GCA_964600305.1 uncultured Nocardioides sp.
TGTCCGGCGTCATGTGTCTGATGTTATAGCCGGATCGGCTCGTCCGCGCCATCGTTGCCGTCCCGGTCGACGACTCAGTAGTACCAGGGGAACGGCGACCAGTCCGGGTCGCGCTTCTCCAGGAACTGGTCGCGCCCCTCCTGGGCCTCGTCGGTCATGTAGGCCAGCCGGGTGCTCTCGCCAGCGAAGAGCTGCTGGCCCACCAGCCCGTCGTCGATCAGGTTGAAGGAGTACTTCAGCATCCGCTGGGCCGTCGGGGACTTGCCGTTGACCCTGGCGGCCCACGCCAGGGCCTCCGACTCCAGCTCGGCGTGGGGCACCACCTTGTTGACCGCGCCCATGCGGTGCATCTGCTCGGCGTCGTACTCGTCGGCGAGGAAGAAGATCTCGCGCGCGAACTTCTGGCCCACCTGCCGGGCGAGGTACGCCGACCCGAAGCCCCCGTCGAAGGAGCCGACGTCGGCGTCGGTCTGCTTGAAGCGGGCGTGCTCGGCGCTGGCGAGGGTCAGGTCGCAGACCGCGTGCAGGCTGTGGCCGCCGCCGGCCGCCCAGCCGTTGACCACGCAGATCACGACCTTGGGCATGAACCGGATCAGTCGCTGCACCTCCAGGATGTGCAGCCGGGCGGTGCGCGCCCGGTCGATCGGGTTCGGGGCCTCCCCGCCGGTCGCGGTGTGGGTCGGCGTGCCGGTCGCGGTGCCCGTCGCGGTGTTCCCACCGGTCTCGTACTGGTAGCCGGCCCGACCCCGGATCCGCTGGTCGCCCCCGGTGCAGAACGCCCACTTGCCGTGCCGGGCGCCGGGGCCGTTGCCGGTCAGCAGCACGCAGCCGACGTCGGCGGAGGTGCGGGCGTGCTCCAGCACGGCGAGCAGCTCGTCCACGGTGTGTGGCCGGAACGCGTTGAGCACGTCGGGCCGGTCGAAGGCCACCCGCACGGTCCCGTGCTCCCGGGCCCGGTGGTAGGTGAGGTCACTCAGCTCCTCGAACCCCGGGACCGGCTCCCACCGGTCCGGGTCGAAGGTCTCCGACACTCCCTCGATCGCGCTCATGGGTCGCCACCCTATCCCCGCCGGGTCAGGGGGTGATGGAGACGGCCAGGCTGGCGAGGTGACCCAGCCGGGCGACCTCGGACTCGAGGATGGCCGGCCCGCCACGGCGGCCGATCACCACGATCTCGCCCGTGCCGAGGGGGGCGCCCGCGATCTCGAAGAGCTCGTCGCCCTCGAGTCGTTCCGCGCGCTCCAGGTCCACCCAGTCGAACTCCTCCGGGGCCGCGGGGGTGCGGTGGACGACGTCGGCGACCCCGTCGGCGCCGCGGCGGAGCCGGGCGCCCCAGTCGGCGCGGAAGGTGGCGGGGAGCAGGTCGATGAGCCGGTTGCGCGCCTGGGCGGGGTGGGCGGTCAGCTCCTCCACGGCCTCCAGGTCGAGGATCAGGCTGCCGCCGGCGGCGTACCGGGAGATCCAGATGACCTGCACCCCGTCCAGGCGGTTGCAGGCGGAGACCACGGAGTCGGGCATCGCTCCCGGGGCGGTCTCGAGCAGCACGTCGTCGACCACCGTGCCGTCGCCGCGCTTCTCGATGATCTCGATCGCCTCGATGTCCCCACCGGCCTCACCGATGGCGGACGCGACCCGGCCCAGCGAGCCAGGGACGTCGGGCAGCTCCACACGGAGCAGGAAGGGCATGAGATCTCCCGGTGGGGGCGGATGGCGTGGCCGACACTATCCGCCTTCGACGACTCCTCCGTGGCCCGTCCGGCCGCTGGCCCTCATCCGCCGTCTCCGCCACCTCCGGCCAGCCTCGCCTGCAGGCCGGTCGCGCGGACCGCACGGCGGCCCACCGCGGCCCGGACCTCGGCCTCGGTGCCGACCACGACGACCCGGTCGCGCGCCCGGGTGAGGGCGGTGTAGAGCAGCTCGCGCGTGAGCAGCCGGGACTCCGGGGGCGGCAGGCGCACCACCACGGTCCGGGCCTGGCTGCCCTGGCTCTTGTGGATGGTCATCGCGTGCATCGTCTCCACGTCACCCAGGCGGCTCGCCGCGACCTCGACGGGACCCGCGGCCCCCGCCACGAGCGCCCGGAGGGCCCCGTCCGGGCGGCGGACGGCCAGTCCGGTGTCACCGTTGTAGAGCCCGAGCCCGTAGTCGTTGGCGGTCACGAGCAGTGGCCGGCCGGCGTACCAGGCGGTCCAGAGGCCCTCCCCGGTCTCCTCCCCCAGCCAGCGCTCGACCTGGCGGTTCCAGTGGGACACCCCCGCGGGGCCGTCCCGGTGGGCGCAGAGCAGCCGCTGTTCCTCCAGGGCTGCCAGCGCGACCTCCCGGTCCCCGGCCCGGGCGGCGTCGCGCAGGCGCAGGGCGTGGGGGACCAGCAGCTCCCGCATCCGGGGCGTGGGGTCCTCGTCCTCGACCAGCTCCACGTGCCCGCTCCCGGCCCGCAGCAGCGCCAGTGTCTCCTCGGCGTCGCCCCGGCGTACGGCGTCGGCCAGCGCGCGGATCGACTCGCCGAACCGGTGGGAGGTCCGCAGCGCCGCCACCTCCACGTCCGGGCGCGCGCCCAGTCCCTCGACCAGGTCCGACAGCACCGCACCGGCCTCCACCGAGGTGAGCTGGTCGGGATCCCCGACCAGGATCAGGCGGGTCTCGGGACGCACCGCCTCCAGCAGCCGGGCCATCATCGTCAGCGACACCATCGAGGTCTCGTCCACCACGATCACGTCCTGCGGCAGCCGGTTCTCCCGGTGGTGGCGGAACCGCACGCCGGTGTCGGGGCGCGCACCCAGCAACCGGTGCAGGGTCACCGCCCGCAGCTCGAGCGGGCCCAGCCGCTGCCGGTCCTCGGCCGCGAGGTGGCCGATCTCCTCGCGGACCGCCTCCTGCAGGCGGGCCGCCGCCTTGCCGGTGGGCGCCGCCAGGGCGACCCGCATCCGGGGGTGGCCGTCGCGCTCGGCCCGCTCGACCAGGAGCGCCAGCAGCGCGGCCACCGTGGTGGTCTTGCCCGTGCCGGGTCCGCCGGTCAGCACCGTCGTGCGCTGGGAGAGGGCCAGCCGGGCGGCCGCCCGCTGCTCGTCGTACCCGTGCGTGGGGAAGACCCGGTCCAGGGGGCCGTCGAGGTCCCCGTCCCCGGCGTCCGGGGTCAGCCGGGCCAGCAGGTCCGCGCAGACCTGCTCCTCCTCCCGCCAGTAGCGGTCGAGGTAGAGCAACCGGGCGTCGTCCGTGCCGCGCTGCAGGTGCAGCACCGGGGGCGCGGCGGTGGTCCCGTCCCCGAGCAGTCGGCTGGCCGACACCGCGTCGACCCAGGCGGTCGGCTCCGGCCACGGCAGGGCGGCCAGGTCCTGGTCGACCACCGTGTCCTCGGCGACGCGGGTGAGGTCGAGGCAGACGGAGCCGGCCCGGACCGCCCGGACGGTCAGGGCCACCGCCAGCGCGACCGACTCGTCGGGCTCCCCGGCGAGCGTGGCGAGTCGGGAGGCGACGTGCACGTCGGCCGCGTCGAGGACACCGGCGGCGTTGAACGTGGCCAGGAGGCCGGTGGCGCCGGCGGCCAGCCGTCGGTCGTGCCGGTCCTCGGGCGCGGTCCCCGTGGTCGACGTCGCTCCCGTCGTCATCGGGCCCTCCCTCCGGCCCCGTCCAGCAGGTCCGACAGCGCCTCCACCAGGCCGGTGGCCGGGCGCCACCCGAAGACGCCGGCCGGGTGGCCGTCCTCCCCCACCGGGGTCTCGGGCCCGCACATGCCGCGCAGGTAGAGGTAGAGCACCCCGCCCAGGTGTCGCTCGGGGTCGTAGCCGGGCAGCCGCCAGCGCAGGTAGCGGTGGAGCACCACGACGTAGAGCAGCGCCTGCAGCGGGTAGTCGGAGTGCACCATCGCCTCCCGCAGCCGTTCCGGGGCGTAGTCAGCCGCGGTCGTGGGGTGGTCGGGCTCGCCGAGGCGGTTGGTCTTGTAGTCCACGACGAGGAACCGGTGCCCGTCCCCGCTGGGGACCCGCAGCACCACGTCGATCGAGCCGGCGAGGTAGCCGCGCAGCAGCTGGCTCCCCAGGCCCCGGCTGCGCCGCCGGGGGAGGTAGGCGAGGAACGGGTCGCCGTCCGGCAGGTGCTCCTCCAGCAGGTCCGCGACCTGGTCCACGGTGACCTCCGGGAGGGTGGAGCGGTCCCCGCCGGCCAGCGGCATCTCGAAGTCCAGCTCGTTGAGCCGGTCGCCCAGCGGGACCTCGCCGAGCGTGCGCCCCCCGGCGAGGGGCCCCAGCGGGGTCCGGTGGAGGGGCACCAGGGACCGGCCCAGGTCGTCGGGGTCCAGGTCCACCGGCCACCAGGCCAGCTGGTCGCGGGACCGCTCGGCCAGCTCGACCGCCAGCTCGGACGCCTCGGGGTCGGCGGTCTCGAGGACGCCGTGCACCAGCGATCCGAACCTCGCTCCCCCCGGCAGGTGGTCCAGGGGGGAGAGCAGGTCCCCGCCCGCGGCGCCGGGCTCGGGCAGGCCGGGGGTCTCGGCGACCTCGTCGACCAGTGTCTCGGCGCCCGTCTCCGGCTCGCTGCCCACCCCGACCACCTCGGTCGCGTCCCGGACCAGCGCCGAGTAGGAGGTACGCCGCCACGCGGTGTCGATCTCGCGCCGGAAGCGTCGTACGCCGAGGTCGGCGGGCAGCCCGTCGGGGAGCCGCTCGTCGGTGCCGGTGGGGAGGGCCCGCTCGATGACCGGCCCTCCGACCGACTCCCACCGGCGCAGCGCGGCCAGCGCCTCGTCGTCACCCGGCTTGGACGGACACTCGTCGGGGACGACGGCCTCGCCGGGCGCCCGGCCACGCAGCAGGCGGCTCAGGCCGCCACGGGGTTCGTCCCAGGTGGGGGCCCACCAGGCCACGACCTGCGACTGCGCCCGGGTGAGGGCGACGTAGGTGAGCCGGATGTCGTCGCCGGCCCGCTCGGCGCGGCCGAGCCGGGAGGCCCAGCGGTGCTCGCCGTCGCGTCGACCCCCGATGTGCAGGCACCGGCGCTCCTCGTCGTGGAAGAGCACGAGGTCCTGGGTGGGGACGTGCCGGTTGAAGGCGAAGGGCAGGTAGACGATGGGGTACTGCAGGCCCTTGCTGACCCAGACCGTCATCACCTGCACGGCGGCGGCGTCGCTGTCGAGGCGGCGGTTGCGCTCCCCCGAGCCCGGCCCGGCCTGGCACTGCTCGCGCAGCCAGTCCAGCAGGGCGGGGAGCCCGAACCGCTCGGTGTGGGCGGTCTCGTGGAGGACCTGGGCCAGGTGGGCGAGGTCGGTCATGTGCCGTTCGCCCCCGGCCCGGGACAGGATCCGCTCGCCCATGCCGGCGACCTGGGCCGCCTCCAGGACCGCCGCGATCCCGCGCTCCCGCGCGTGGTCGGCCCACCGGCGCAGGGTGTCGGCCACCCGGTCGGTGAGCTCCTCCCCGCCCGCGGCCAGGGTCTCGGCGTCCTCGCCGAAGAACATCGTGCTGGCGGCGGCCCGCACCAGTCCGGTGCGGTGCGGCTGCTCGAAGGCCTCCAGCAGGCACAGCCAGTCCTGGGCGGCCCGGGAGGCGAACACGTCGGTGTCCCCGGTGTAGACGGCCGGGACCCCCGCCTCGGCCAGCGCGTCGCGGCAGGCGCGGGCGTCGCGGTGGGACTCCACGATCACCGCGACCTGCTCGGCGCGCACCCGTTCGTCGCACCAGGTGGCGTCGCTGGCCAGCAGTCGCTTGATGTCGGCGGCCATGTCGGCCGCCACGTGCTCGCGCGCGGCGTCCATCTGGATGGTGCCGCGGCGGGGCGACCCGGCGTCGGACCGGGTCAGCACCCGCAGCCGGAACGGCTCGTTGTGGGGGGCACCGGCCAGCCGGTGGTCGCCGTGTCGGGCCTCCACGTCGTGCACCACGATCTCGGGGTGGCCGAGCTCGGCACCGCGCAGCACCGCCTGCAGCCCCTCGACCAGGGGGCGGTCGCTGCGCCAGTTCACGGGGAGGGTACGCCGCTCGCCGGCCGTGCGGGCCGCGGCGAGGTAGGTGGCGATGTCGCCGCCGCGGAAGGCGTAGATCGCCTGCTTGGGGTCGCCGATCAGGACCAGCGTGGCCCACCCGGAGAAGGCGCGGTCGACGACCTGCCACTGCACCGGGTCGGTGTCCTGGAACTCGTCGACCATGACGATCGACCAGCGGTCGCGCATGCGGGTGCGGGCCGGCGCGTCCTGCGGCTCGAGCGCGGTCGCGAGGCGCGTCAGCAGGTCGTCGTACCCGAGGACGCCGAGGCGTCGCTTGCGGTGCTCGAGCTCGGTGAGGACGGCCCGGGCGAACTCCACGCGGACGGCCGCGGGCGTGCCGGGCTCCGGGGCGACCGGGCGCAGCTCGGTGTGGGGGTTGGCCACCACGGTGCGGGCCAGCTGCAGCGCCTCGTCCCGGGTGAGCTCGGGGGTCTCGCGGTCGTGGCCGAAGCGCTGGAGGTAGAGGTCGTCGACGACCTCGCCGACCAGGTCGTCCAGCGAGTCCACCAGGGTCACCCCGGCGTCGGAGTCGCCGGCGACCCCGAGCGAGGTGAGCACCAGCTG
>CAZRKV010000163.1:0-6522 GCA_964600305.1 uncultured Nocardioides sp.
TCGGGCTCGGACAGGCAGTAGGAGAAGCCCCCCTCCCCGGCCGCCAGCTTGGTCAGGTAGTGGGCCTTGAGCTCCTCGGAGCCCGCGAGCTGCAGGGGCAGCGAACCGAGCTTGTTGACCGCCGGGATCAGCGAGGAGGAGGCGCAGGCCCGCGCGACCTCCTCGATGATGATCACGGTGGCGAGCGCATCGGCACCGGCCCCGCCGTACTCCTCGGGCACGTGCGCGGCGTGGAAGTCCGAGGCCTGGAGTGCCTCGGCGGCCTCGCGGGGGTACCGGGCCTCCTCGTCGACCTCCGCGGCGTACGGCGCCACCTTGGCGTCGCACACCGCCCGCACCGCCTCGCGGACGGCCTGGTGCTCCTCGGACAGGGCGTACATCGGGTAGTCGGCGCTCATGGGCGCCATCCTACGACCGGGTGAACGAGTGCTAACCCGGGCGCCCGGGCGCTGGCTACGGTGGTGGCATGAGTATCGCCTGGCAGGACCCCGCGGACATCGACTTCATGCTGGAGGAGTGCCGCACCTGGGCGGTCGTGGGCCTCTCGGGGGACCCGACCCGGACGGCGCACCAGATCGCGTCCCTGCTCCAGCAGCGGGGCAAGCGGATCATCCCGATCCACCCCCGCTTCGCCGACGAGCCGACGGCCGAGGTGCTCGGCCAGCGCGGCTTCCCCACGCTCGCCGACGTCCCCGAGGCCATCGACGTCGTCGACGTCTTCCGCCGGTCCGACGCGGCGGGCCGGTTCGCCGACGAGGCGGTGGAGGTCGGCGCGAAGGGCGTGTGGTTCCAGCTCGGCGTGGTCGACCAGGACGCCTACGAGCGGACCACGCGCGCCGGGGTGCGGATGGTCATGGACACCTGCCCGGCCATCGAGTGGCGGCGACGGGCCGCCTGAGGAGGCCGCTCAGCCGGGCACCAGCCGACCCGCCGCACGGGCCGCGGCGGTGACCGCCCGTTCGAGGGGGCCCCGACGGCCCAGCGCCACGAGCAGCGCCCCGACCGCCAGCACCACACCCACGTGCGCGAGGAAGGTGGCCGTCGTGTCGCCGTCCAGCAGGCCCGGCGAGCGCAGCACGACGTGCAGGCTGTAGAGCGTGAGGGTCATCGTGCCGGCACCGAAGACCACCGCCACCGTTCGCCGGCCGCGCCGGCCCAGCAGGCCCACCAGCAGCAGGCACACCCCCAGCACCGCGAGGGCGCTGCCGGCGGTGTGGGCCAGGTCGAACGGGGTGGTGCTGTGCGGCGCGACCACGAGCAACCAGTCCCAGGGCCCGCCGACCGGCGTCTGGCCGAACATGCCCGTCTCGATCCGGCCGAGCTCCGGCGTCACCACGTCCGACGAGCCGGCCAGCGCGGTGGACACGATCAGGGCGACCACGGCCAGGGCGGCTCCCCAGACCGCGATCGAGGCCGCCCGCCACCGGTCCCGCAGGTCCGTCCGCCCCAGGGCCATGCCGACCAGCAGGTACGCCAGCCAGGGCACCGCCGGGTAGTAGCCGGTGAAGGTGAGCTCGGAGAGCAGCTGGAGCGGGTCGGCGAGCTGGCCCGGGTGGGGGCTGGCGTATCCGCGCTCGGGCAGGTGCGGCCGGACCAGGTGCGACACGACCGGCCCGAGCACCACCCACGCGGCCGCCAGCAGGGCGAGCGTGCGCGCCCGCAGCGCCAGGAAGGCGGTACCCAGGCCGAACAGCACGCCGTAGTAGGCCAGGATCACCGCGATGCCGGTGTCGAGCATCCCGAGCACCAGCCCCAGGGCCGCGATCAGCACCGCCCGTACGACGAGTCCCACCGCGCGCGAGGCCAGCGTGCGACCACGCACGGGGTCGGTGCCACCGGTCATGAGGGCCAGGCTGATCCCGGCGAGGACGGCGAAGAGCGCCGCGGACCGGCCCCCGGCCACCGCCTGGCCCAGGGCCAGGTCGCCCCCCGGCGTCCGTGCCGGGAGCACGTGGGTGGCGACCATGCCCAGCAGCGCCAGGCACCGGGCGACGTCGAGGCCGACCAGCCGGCCCGGCGCCCCGGTCGTCACACCGGCCGCTCCACCGGCCCTCATGCCCGTCCCCGCCCCGCTCTCTGCGGACCCGGTCAGAAGCCGAGCCTGCGTCGACCCGAGGAGGCCTCCCGGACCACCTCGCCCTTGGCCCGCGCCGAGGCGGAGAGTTCGGCGGCGAAGTCCGCGAGCCGCCGGCGCAGCGCCGGGTCGCCGGCGCCGAGGATCCGGGCCGCCAGCAGCCCGGCGTTGCGGGCGTTGCCGATGGCGACCGTCGCCACCGGGATGCCCGCCGGCATCTGCACGATGGACAGCAGCGAGTCCATCCCGTCGAGGTACTTCAGGGGCACCGGCACCCCGATCACCGGCAGCGTGGTCACCGAGGCCAGCATCCCCGGCAGGTGCGCCGCTCCCCCGGCTCCGGCGATCACCACGTCCAGCCCCCGGTCGGCCGCCGACGTGCCCCAGGCCAGCATCTCCTCGGGCATCCGGTGCGCCGAGACCACGTCGGCCTCCCAGCGGACCGCCAGCTCGGTCAGCACCTCCCCGGCGGCTTCCATCACCGGCCAGTCCGAGTCCGAACCCATGGCGATCCCGACGCGCGGGCTGCCCTCCGACGGTGTCGCTCGATCGGTCATCTCACTCACTCTCGTTCCCCAGCTCTCCGGCGAACCACGCCGCCGCGGGGCGTGCGCGCTCCAGGCAGTCGTCGAGGTCGTCGCCGTAGGCGTTCACGTGCCCGACCTTGCGGCCCGGCCGGATGTCCTTGCCGTACAGGTGCACCCGCAGCCGCGGGTCCCGGGCCATCGCGTGCGGGAGGCCGTCGTACAGCCGGCCGGCGGCGGGGTCGCCGCCGAGGATGTTGACCATCACCGTCCACGGCTCCCGGGGCTCGGGGGACCCGAGGGGGAGGTCGAGCACGGCCCGGAGGTGGTTCTCGAATTGGGAGGTGACCGCGCCGTCCTGGGTCCAGTGGCCGGTGTTGTGCGGGCGCATCGCCAGCTCGTTGACCAGCACCCGCCCCGCATCGTGCGGCCCGGAGCCGTCCCGCACCTCGAAGAGCTCCACCGCGAGGATCCCCGTGACCCCGAGCTCGCCGGCGACGCGCAGGCCGATGGACTGGGCCTGCGCCGCCAGCTCCGGGTCGAGCCCGGGCGCCGGGGCGACCACCTCGTGACAGATCCCGTCCCGCTGGTGCGAGGTCACCACCGGGTACGCCGCCGCCTGGCCGCTCGGGGACCGCGCCACCAGCACCGACAGCTCCCGGTGGAAGTCCACGAGCTCCTCGGCCAGGATCGCGACCCCGGTCCGCTCGGCCGCCGTGAACGCCTCGGTGCACCCGGCCTCGTCGTGGACCACCCAGACGCCCTTGCCGTCGTACCCGCCCCGGGTCGTCTTGAGCACCGCGGGAAACCCGAAGTCGGCCACCTCGGCCGGGTTCGTGACGACGGC
The DNA here is from genome assembly GCA_964600305.1 of uncultured Nocardioides sp. Taxonomy (GTDB): domain Bacteria; phylum Actinomycetota; class Actinomycetes; order Propionibacteriales; family Nocardioidaceae; genus Nocardioides. Next base: position 3,446 of record CAZRKV010000163.1, read on the forward strand.
GTTGCGGGGGCAGGGCACCCCCAGGGCGCCGAGCCGCTCCCGCATCACGGCCTTGTCCTGGGCGTGCACGAGCGCCTCCGGACCGGGGTGCACGGCAACCCCGTCGGCCTGCAGCGCGTGCAGGTGGTCGGTGGGCACGTGCTCGTGGTCGAAGGTGACCGCTGCGCACCCCTCGACGACGCGGCGCAGGTCCGCCAGGTCGCGGTGGTCACCCACGACCCGGTCGGGGATCACCTGCGCGGCCGAGGCCCCCTCGGCCTCGGCGAGCAGACGGAGCGGGAGCCCGAGGGCCGCCGCGGGCTCGGCCATCATCCGGGCCAGCTGCCCCGCACCGACCACGGCGAGGACCGGCGGCGTGCGTGTCTCGCTGTCCGTCACGGGGACAGGTTAGGGCGTGGGCCCATCCGGGGCGGGCCGGGAGGTCTCGAAGCGCAGGCCCTGACCCCGCACCGTGGTGATGAGGACCGGGTGGCGGCTGTCCTCCCCCAGCTTGCGTCGCAGCCAGCCCAGGTGGACGTCGATCGTCTTGGCCGAGGTCCAGAAGTCGGTCTCCCAGACCTCGCGCATCAGCTCCGCACGGGTGACGACCTCCCCCGCCCGCGAGATCAGGGCGTGCAGGAGGTCGAACTCCTTCCGGGACAGCGCCAGCTCGACCCCGGCGCGCCACGCCCGGCGCTCGACGGGGTCCACCTGGACGTCCTGGACCACGAGCACCCGAGTCAACCTACGGACTCGGGCGCGCCCCTGCAGGAGAACCGGGAAAACGTCAGTGGCGGCGCACCGCGACCGGCTCGACGAGGCCGAAGCCCCGGACCGGCCGCGCGGGCAGCCGCCGGGTCTCGAACTGGTCCGGCGGCAGGGCCGCCGCCGTGGTGTCGTCGATGATCACCCGGTTGCGGCGGGCGACGTTGGTCAGCCGCGCAGCCATGTTGACCGGCGGCCCGAACACGTCACCCAGGCGCATCACCACCTGTCCGGTGGCCAGGCCGAGCCGGACGTCGGGCATCCGTGCGTCACGCCCGATCACCCGGATGATCCCCTCGGCCGTCTCGATGCCCTGGATCGGCTCGTCGTGGACGAAGAGCACCGAGTCACCCAGGGACTTGATGACCCGGCCCCCGTGGTTGGTCACCACGTCGTGGCAGCGGGACTCGAAGAGCTCGACCAGGTCGCCCAGGTGGTCCTCGTCGATGTCGTTGGTCAGGGAGGTGAAGGCGACCAGGTCGGCGAACCCCACGGTGACGTCCACGCTGGTCAGGTCCTCCTCCGCCGCCTCGAGGGCCTCCAGGCGGGCCACCACGGCAGCCAGGTGTCGCCGCCAGGCGTAGACCAGCAGCCGCTCGAAGGAGGGGTTGAGCTGCTCGACCAGCCGCAGGGCCGAGCCGCTGCGGGATCCGGCCGGGGCCGAGGCGCCCCCGCCCAGCTCCTCGATCCGCTGGACCAGGGCCGAGACCTCCCAGTCCGCGAGGCGGGCCATCGTCTGCCCCACCCCGCGGGTGAGGTTGATGCCGGTGTCGAAGTCGATCAGCTCGGTGTCGACGAGGTCGAGCAGCGTGCGCATCGCCCGCGCGTCGGCCGGGGTGAAGGCGACCTCACCCCCGCGTTCGGGGAACCCCAGCGCCCGCCACAACCGACGGGCCTGCTCCACCGTGGCACCGGCGTCCTCGGCGACGTCCTGGGCGCTCAGCGTGGGTTCCGCCCCCAACACCGCCCGCTCGAGCTCCCCGGAGAGGAACACGGACTCCTGGGGGTCGGGTTCGGGTGTCGTCATCGGCAGCGCCCTCCTGCGCGCTCGCGGGGTGAGGAACCGGTCACATCGCCGATCCTCTCACCGCGGTGCTCGCGGCGTCGGGCAGGTGCCGGTCACGGTCCCGAGGGGCGCACGTGCACCACGTCCCCCACGCTCAGGGCCACCTGCCCCCCGGGCCCGTCGACGAGCAGCCGCCCCTGGTCGTCGACCCCCACGGCGCGACCCACCAACGGATCACCCGACGGCAGCTCGACCCGCACGTCGCGCCCGATCGTGCCGCAGGCACGGACGTACGCCGCGTGCAGCGCGGTGCCGTCGGAGGCCCGCCAGTCCTCCAGCTGGCCCACCACCTCCCGCACCAGCGCCGCGAGCAGGTCCGTGCGGTCGACCGGGCGTCCGGTCGCCTCGTGCACCGAGGTGGCGGTCCGGACCGGGAGCTCCCCGGCGGTGGTGGAGACGTTCAGCCCGAGGCCGGCCACCGCGACCGGGCCCCCGGGCCCCTCGACGCGCTCCACGAGGATCCCCGCGAGCTTGCGGTCGTCCACCAGCACGTCGTTGGGCCACTTGAGGGCACTCACGACGCCGTGGTGCGCCAGCGCCCGGTGGGCGGCGTACCCGACGAGCAGCGGCAGCCAGGGCCAGCGCTGCGGGGTGACGTCCGGCTGCAGCACCATCGAGAAGGTCAGCGCGGACCGGGCCGGGGTCTCCCACACCCGGTCGAGGCGGCCCCGGCCGGCCGTCTGGTGCTCCGCGAGGACCACCGACCCGTGGCGCCCCTCCCCCGCGCGGACCCGGTCGGCCGCGACCGCGTTGGTGGACCCGGCCTCCTCCAGCACCGCCACGTCGGTGCCGGTCCCCTCCAGCAGCCGGGCCAGCCGGGCGCGATCAATCGGTGGGCGGCTGCGTGGGGCGTCGTCCATGGGCACTAGATTGACCCAGCACTTGGACAGGAGGCCAGACGTGAGCGCACAACCCGGCGAGGGCACCGACGTCCCGACCGACATCGACATCCACACCACGGCAGGCAAGCTCGCCGACCTCGAGCGGCGGCTCGACGAGGCCGTCCACGCGGGGTCGGCCAAGGCGGTGGAGCGGCAGCACGCGAAGGGGCGCCGGACCGCCCGCGAGCGGATCGAGATGCTCTTCGACGAGGGCTCCTTCGTCGAGCTGGACGAATTCGCGCGGCACCGCTCGACGGCGTTCGGCCTGGAGAAGTCCCGGCCCTACGGCGACGGCGTGATCACCGGCTACGGCACCATCGACGGCCGCGAGGTCTGCGTCTTCTCCCAGGACTTCACCGTCTTCGGCGGCTCCCTGGGCGAGGTCT
>CAZRKV010000164.1:0-6464 GCA_964600305.1 uncultured Nocardioides sp.
GCACGGAAGCCCGCGTTCTCCGGGCCGACCAGGTTCTCGGCCGGCACCCGGCAGTCGTCGAACGACAGGATGGCGGTGTCCGAGCACAACCACCCCATCTTGTCGAGCGTTCCGGTGACCTCGAAGCCGGGCGTGCCCTTCTCGATCACCAGCAGCGACAGGGCGTCGTGGCCGGCCGTGTCCCGGGACCCGGTGCGGACCGCCGTGGTCACGAAGTCGGCGCGGACCCCGGAGGTGATGAAGGTCTTGGCGCCGTCCACGACGTAGTCGTCGCCGTCGCGGACGGCGGTGGTGCGCAGGCCGGCGACGTCGGAGCCGCCCTCCGGCTCGGTGATCGCGAGGGACCCGATCGCCTCGCCGGCCAGCGTGGGACGGACGAACCGGTCGATCAGGTCCGGGTCACCGGTGCTGATGATGTGGGGCAGGGCGATCCCGTTGGTCATCAACCCCGCGAGCAGCCCGCTCGAGGCGCCCTCGGCGAACATCGCCTCCTGCAGCGCGACCACGTCCATGGCGTCGCCGCCGGAGCCGCCGTGCTCCTCCGGGACCCCGACGCCGAGCAACCCCTGCTTGGCCGCGGCCAGGTGCAGCGAGCGGGGGATCTCGCCGTCGTCCTCCCACTGCTGCAGGTGGGGCAGCACCTCGCGGCGGACGAACTCGGCTCCGGTCTCCCGCAGCGCGGTCCGGTGCTCCGGCTCGCCCGGGACGGCGGCGAGTACCGACCGGGTGATCGAGCTCGTCGAGGTCACAGCAGGCTCCCTTCGATGTTGACCAGGCGGGACCGGACCCACTCGCCCAGGCCCTTGGCCTGCGGGTCGAAGCGGGTCGAGGCGGCCACGCCCTCACCGAGCAGTCCGTGCACGATGACGTTGACCCCGCCGAGGTTGGGCAGGACGTGGACCTCGATGTCGAGGTCGGTCGCCTCCGGCACCAGCTCCCGGATCCGGCGGGGGGTGATCAGCTTGGTCAGCCAGGTCACCCGCGCGTCGTACAGGTGCTGCGGGACCTCCCGGCGCACCAGCGGGTCCCGGGCCACCCACAACCCGATGTTCGCGTCGCCGCCCTTGTCGCCGGAGCGGGCGTGCACGAACGTGCCCAGCGGCACCCGACGGGTGATCCGGTCGGCCGGGGCGGGGTACGGCGAGGGGCGCTGCCCGCTGGACTCGTCGACGTCGGCGGCCAGGTCGGTCGGGTCGGGGACGTCGACCGTCGTGCCGTCGGCCAGCACGACCCGGTGGGCCGCCTCGGCGCGCTCGACGTGGTGGGCGCGGTAGACGCCGTACGGCGACGGGGCGCCGGGCGGCGCGGTGAGCGAGAAGCCGGGGTAGGAGGCGAGCGCGAGCTCGACGGCGGCCGCGGTGAACCGGCGCCCCACCCGCTCGGGGTCGGGATCGAGGACACTCAGCCGCAGCCGGACTGAGGCCGACTCCTCGGTGGGTGCGTCGCGGACCTCGTCGGGGACCTCGCTCCAGTGGACGGTGGCCGGCGGGTCCGCGGCCATGCCCTCGGCCATCTGCGCCCGGACCCATGCGGCCTTGGTGGCGACGTCCAGCCCGGTCACGACGAACTCGACGGCGTTGCGGTGGCCGCCCAGCTCGTTGGTGCAGACCTTGAGCCGCCGGGGCGGCGCGCTGCCGCGGACACCGGAGATCCGCACCCGGTCGGGGCCCTCCTGGCCGAGGCGGATGCTGTCGAGGTGGGCGGTGACGTCGGGGTTGAGGTAGCGGCCGGACTGCACCTCGTAGAGCAGCTGGGCCGTGACCGTGTCGACGGTGACCGCGCCGCCGGTGCCGGGGTGCTTGGTGACCACCGAGGAGCCGTCGGGGTGGACCTCGGCCAGCGGGAAGCCGAGCGGCGTCGGGTCGATCGAACCGTCGGGACGGGTGACGACCTCCGTGAAGCCGGAGAAGTTGCCGCCGGTCACCTGGGCGCCGCACTCGAGCACGTGCCCCGCGACGACGGCGCCGGCGAGGGCGTCGTGGTCGCCTGGGGTCCAGCCGAACCACGAGGCGGCCGGCCCCACGACGAGGGAGGCATCCGTGACGCGGCCGGTGACCACGACGTCGGCGCCCCGGTCCAGGGCGGTCGCGATGCCGCAGCCGCCGAGGTAGGCGTTGGCCGTGAGCGCGTCGCCCAGGCCGAGCTCCCCGGCGCGGTGGCGCAGGTCGTCGCCCTCGACGTGGGCGATGACCGGGTCGAGGCCGAGGCCGGTGGCGATCTCGCGGAGCCTGTCCGCGAGCCCGGCCGGGTTGAGCCCGCCGGCGTTGCTGACGATCCGCACGCCCCGCTCCAGTGCCAGGCCGAGGCAGTCCTCGGCCTGGCGGACGAAGGTGCGGGCGTAGCCGAGGGAGGGATCCCGCGCCGCGTCGCGCCCCAGGATCAGCAGGGTCAGCTCGGCGAGGTAGTCGCCGGTCAGCACGTCCAGCGGCCCGTCCTCCAGCATCTCCCGCATCGCCGAGAGCCGGTCGCCGTAGAAGCCGGAGGAGTTGCCGATCCGCAGCGGCCGCGGGTTCCCGAGCCCGTCGAGATCACTCATCGCCGTCCTCCCTTCGGGTCGCGGCCGCCGCCGGGAGGACCGGCGAAGGCCTGGGCGACCTCGAGCCAGCGGCGCGCGTCCGGCCCGGTGGCCCGGAGGTCGAGGTCGTCGAGGTGGCGGCGCTGGGTGACCCGCAGCGCGAAGTCGTACGCCGATCCGCGCACCGCCTGCGCGGCGTCCTCGGGCCCCTGCGTCCACGTCTCCCCGGAGGGGAGGGTGAGCTCGACCCGGAACGCCTCCGTGGGGGGCTCGAGGCCGGCGTTGGTGAAGGCGAAGTCGCGGGTGCGGGCCCCCAAGTGCGCCACGTGTCGCACCCGGTCGGTGGGCGCCGGGACGTCGGCGAGCCCGGCGTCGGCCAGGCCCTCGGCGACGTCGAGCGCGTGGGCCCAGGTCTCCATGAACCGGGCGGTCGCCATCGAGGTGGGGCTCATCGGAGGACCGAACCACGGGATCCTCGCCCCGGGGGGATGGGCGGCGAGCGCGTCCCACAACCGGGCGCGCACCTCCCGCCACCACCCGAGCAGCTCCGCGGGGGGCATCCGGGCGCCCTCCTCGGCGGTGCGGTCGACGAACCCGGTGGGATCCTCGGCCGCGCCGGCCAGCAGCTCCTCCCAGCGGGCGGGGTCGGTGGCCGCGGCCAGCGCCGCCTCGTCGGTCCAGGCCAGGTGGGCGACCTGGTGGGCGAGGGTCCAGCCGACCGCGGGGGTCGGCGTACGCCACTGGGTCGCGGCCAGCGGCGCGACCAGGTCGTCCAGCCCGGCGGTCTCGGCGGCGAGGTCGGTCAGGACCGCGTCGAGCACGGCGTCGACCGGGGCAGCACCGGGGCGTGGTGGCGTCATCGTCCCTCCCTGATGGCGCGGTCGAGGGTCTCGGCCCACTGGTCGAGGATCCGCTCGCGCCGGCGCCGGTCGTCGGTGATGGTGTCGGCCAGGCCCAGGCCGCGCACCAGGTCCAGGGTGGCCTGCACGAGCTCGCGCACCCCGGGCCGGTCCTCGGTCACGCCCAGCATCTCCAGCGTGACCCGGTGGGTCTCCCGGCCGATGCGGGCCTCCAGCGGCGCCACGGCGGCGAGCAGGACCTCGTCGGTGCGGGCGGCCACCCACAGCTCCAGGGCGGCGGCGAACACCGGCCCGGCAAAGTGGTCGCCCAGCACCTGCAGCACCGCGCGGGTGCGGCCCTCCCCCTCGGGCAGCTCCGCGGCGGCCGCTGCCAGCTCCGCCCCCCGGAGCGAGGCGAGGTGCTCCACCGCCGCCACGACGAGGTCGTTCTTGGTCGGGAAGTGGTGCAGCTGCGCCCCGCGCGAGACGCCGGCCCGCTGGGAGACCAGGGTGGTCGTCGTCCCGGTGAAGCCGCGCTCGACGAGCAGCTCGACGGTGGCCTCCAGCAGCCGTGCCCGCATCGCCCGGGTGCGCTCGGACTGCGGCACCCGGGCCCGTGGTGCGGCCCCGGTCGTCACGCGGCCATCCTCCCCCCACGACGAACAAACAGTCAAGCCTGACTTTTAGTCCGCCGAGTCGGCCCTTCGGGCCCGCCCACTCGGCCCTTCGGCCCCGAAATGACCCACGGGCGGCCACCCCGGTGGTGGGGTGGCCGCCCGTGTCGTCGTACGCCGGCCCGTGGGGCCGACTCGGCGGTGCCGTGGGGCCGACTCGTACCTCGCTCGGCTCCCTCAGGCGGTGCTGGTGCCGCCCTCAGTCGCTCGCTCGTGCCTCGCTCGGCTCCCTCAGGCGGTGCTGGTGCCGCCCTCAGTCGCTCGCTCGTGCCTCGCTCGGCTCCCTCAGGCGGGGAAGGACTCCCCCTTCGCCGCCAGGTCCCGCAGGTACGCCGTCGGGCGGAACCGGTCGCCGTACCGCTCGGCCAGCTCGTCGGCGCGGGCGAGGAACGCGTCCAGGCCGATCGAGCCGTCGGCGCCCTCGTAGCCAGTCATGAACTGGGCCGCACCGCCGGTGATGGCAGGGAAGCCGATGCCCATGATCGACCCGATGTTGGCCGCGGCCGCCGAGGTGATCACGCCCTCCTCGAAGCACTTCGCCGTCTCGAGGGCCTCGATGAACAGCATCCGGTCCTTCATGTCCTCGAACGGGATCTGCTCGTCGGCCACCGGGAAGGTCTCGTAGACGCCCTGCCAGATGCCGGTCCGCTTGCCGTCGGCGTAGTCGTAGAACCCGGCGCCGGCCAGGCGGGAGGGACGACCCAGCCCGATCATCGTGTCGATGACCTCGCCCGCCGGGTCCGGCCCGAGGTCGATCCCCTCGCGCTCGGCGGCCTCGGCGTTGGCCTTGCGGATCTTGACCATCAGCTCCATGTTGAGCTCGTCGGTGATCTGCAGCGGCCCGACCGGGAAGCCGGCCTGGGTCGCGGCCCGCTCGATCGAGACCGGGTGCATCCCCTCGCCCAGCATCGCCAGGCCCTCGTTGATCTGGGTGCCGATCACCCGCGAGGTGTAGAAGCCGCGGCTGTCGTTGACCACGATCGGGGTCTTCTTGATCGCCTGCACGACGTCGTAGGCCTTGGCCAGCGCCGCGTCGGAGGTCTCGCGACCCCGGATGATCTCCACCAGCGGCATCTTGTCGACCGGCGAGAAGAAGTGCAGGCCGATGAAGTCGGCGGGCCGGGCCACGTCCGAGGCCAGCTCGCTGATCGGCAGCGTCGAGGTGTTGCTGCACAGCAGCGCATCGGGCGCGACGTGCTCGAGCGCCTCGGCGAAGACCTTGCTCTTCAGGGCCGGGTCCTCGAAGACCGCCTCGATGACCAGGTCGCAACCGACGAGGTCGGCCGCGTCACCGGTGGCGGTGATGCGCCCCAGCAGCTCGGCCTTCTTCTGCTCGTCCGAGCGGCCCTTGGCGATCGCCTTGTCCAGCAGCTTCTCGGAGTAGGCCTTGCCCTTCTCGGCGTTCTCGTCGGAGACGTCCTTGAGCACGACCTCCATCCCGGCCCGGGCGCAGGAGTAGGCGATGCCGGCGCCCATCATCCCGGCACCGAGGACGGCGACCTTCTGCGCGCGGAAGGGCTCGTGCCCCTCGGGCCGCAGCGACCCCGCGGACAGGGCCTGCAGGTCGAAGAAGAACGCCTGGATCATGTTCTTCGACTGCTGGCCGGTGACCAGCGTGGTCAGGTAGCGCGACTCGATCCGCGAGGCGGTGTCGAAGTCCACCTGGGCGCCCTCGACGGCCGCGGACAGGATCGCCTTCTGGGCGCGGAAGTCGGCGCCCTTGACCTGCTGGCGCAGCAGCGCCGGGACGGCCGGCAGGAACTGCGCCAGCTTCGGGTTGCTCGGCGCGCCGCCGGGCATCCGGTAACCGGCGCGGTCCCACGGGTTGCGGGCGGCGTCCTCGTCGTCCTTGACCTCGAGGATCCACCGCTTGGCCGCCGGGACCAGCTCCTCGCGGGAGGTGACGACCTCGTCGACCAGGCCCTTCTCCAGCGCGGCCTGCGGCTTGAAGCGGGGCCCCTGCAGGAGCACGTCCATCAGCCCGGTCTGCAGCCCGAGCAGGCGTACGACGCGGGTCACGCCGCCGCCGCCGGGGAGCAGCCCGAGGCTGGCCTCGGGCAGGCCGATCTCGGCCTTGGGGTCGTCCACGACGATCCGGCGGTTGGTGGCCAGGCAGATCTCGTAGCCGCCACCGAGGGCGGCCCCGTTGATCGCGGAGGCGACCGGGCGCGGGTAGAGCTCGAGCTGGCGCAGCGTGGCCTTGATCGCCTCGCCCATCTCGAAGATCGCGCGGGCGTCGTCCTTGGTGGCCTGGACCATGCTCTTGAGGTTGCCGCCGGCGAAGAAGGTCTTCTTGGCGCTGGCGACCACCACGCCGGTGACGTCCTCGACCTCCTGCTGGAGCCGCTCCACGGCCGCAGCCATGGACTCCTTGTAGAGGTCGTTCATCGTGTTGGCGCTCGCGGTGGGGTCGTCGAGCGTCAGGGTGACGATGCC